>JAISQV010000007.1 GCA_031273985.1 Spirochaetaceae bacterium
TCGGCCCCCCATTCGGGCTTCGGCCTGGGCTTCGAGCGGCTCGTCCAGTATGTTACCGGGATGGTCAACATACGGGATGTAATCCCCTACCCCCGCAGCGTGGGTCAGGCGGAATTCTAATACAAAACTATGAGTAGTCCAAGGAAAATATAAACCACAAAAGGCACTAAAAACACGAAAGAAGAAGAAGGGAGAATTTAACCACGGGAGACACGGAAAAAGAGAAGCAAGATGAAGACTACAAAAGCTGTGAGCAGGATGAAGAAAATATTAACCGCGAAGGCGAAGACATGGAAGGAAAAAATAAGGCTTCAAACAAAAACCTTCGTGTTCCTTCGTGTCCTTTGTGGTTTTTTTTCTTCTTAATAAGCTGTGAATGGAACGGGGAGAATAGTAACCACGAAAGACGCGAAAAAAGAGGCAAAGGGTGAACAACACGCTGCCTAAGTTTGCGGCCCTGCTGCTCTGCGCCGCCGCGCTGCTTCCCCTGGGGGCGGAGGAGGGCGGTGTCTTCGCCGCGGCTTCCGGCGCTCCGGAACTCGGCTCCCGGGCGGCGGTGCTCATGGACGCGGCCACGGGGACTCTGCTCTACCAGAAGAACCCGGATGCCGAAATTCCCCCGGCCTCGCTGACCAAACTGGTAACCATACACCTGGCCCTGCGGGAGGCGGCGGCGGGCCGGGCGGGCCTTGACGAGACGGTGGCAATTCCGCCTGAAAGTTACGCGGTGAACCAGCCGCCGCGATCCAGCCTCATGTTTCTGGCGCCGGGCCAGACGGTGAGCCTGCGGGAACTGCTGCTGGGCCTGGCGGTTCCCTCGGGGAACGACGCCGCCGTGGCGGTGGCCCTGCGTTTCGCCCCCAGTGTGGCGGCCTTTGCCGGGGAGATGAACCGCGAGGTCCGCGCCCTGGGCCTTGTCAAGACCCGCTTTGTGGAACCCTCCGGGGTCTCGGAGTTGAACAGCACCACCGCCGGGGATTTCGCCCGCTTCTGCCGGGAGTACCTCCGGCTTCACCCGGAAAGCCTCGCCCTGCTGCACTCGGTACGCTCCTTCACCTGGCCGCCGGAGGATTCGCGCCGCCCCTCGGAGGCCATAACCCAGAGTAACCGCAACCGGCTCCTGGGGGTGGTGGAGGGGGTGGACGGCCTTAAAACCGGCTACATAGATGAGGCGGGTTACAACATAGCCCTCACCGCGGAACGGCGGGGCACCCGGCTCATCGCCGTGATCCTCGGCGCGCCGGCCACCCCCGGAAGGGGGGAGCGGATCCGGGATGAGGACGGGACCAACCTGCTCAACTGGGGTTTCGCGCATTTCAGGACCCTGCGCCCCCTGCCGGAGGGCCCCGTTCCGCAGCGAGTCTGGAAGGGCGCCCGGCGAAACGTGCTCCCGCGCTACGCCGAAGACCTGGCCTTCACCGCCGGCGCGGACCGGGGAGAGGGGCTTTACTATAGAACCGAGTACCTCGATCCGCTCGTAGCCCCTCTGCCCGAGGGGAGCCCCGTGGGGCGTATGCTTATCTACGACCGCCTGGGGGAACTGAGGAGCGTTACCCTGCTCAGCGCCGAAGCGGTGGGGCGGGGCTCCCTGTTCCGGCGTATCGCGGATTCCCTGGCGCTGTTCTTCCGGGGCATATTCAGGTAGCCCGTGGTGCCGGCTCCAGAGAATTCCTCCCGCAACGCAACACCGGCAGCCAGGGGCGGCGCATAAAAAGGAATTAGACGAGATTTATTGAATAAAAAATTGCGCTTTTTTTTAGCATCAAATTTACCCTTGAATTCATCAGAGTATTCCAATTTAGTGTGTATTGATATTCTTGTGAAAGTCATCGCTTTCTTGTCCGCCGACTGGACCTACCCCAGACAGCTCTGTCTGTTTATCAAGAAACGATCTGTAAAAAATCATTCGTTGACCCTACCGCCCCTGCGCATTCCGAGCGCGTTTAAGATTTCCTCCAGCATAGGGATGGTTCGGGTTTATCCGCAACGCCGCTTCATAGTCCGCAATAGCTTTTTCATAATCCTTTTGTCGGTAATACGCATTTCCGCGATTGTTTAAGGCGTAGGCATCGTTGGGCCTGGTGCGCAAAACGGCGTTGCAGTCCGTGACAGCCTTTTCTATATCTCCTTTTTCGAGATATGCGGCGGCGCGGTTACTTAAGGCGGCGGTATAGTTAGGGCTGATACGTAGCGCATCGGTAAAGTCCGCTATGGCCAAGTCGTAATCACCCTTCTTGTAATATATAATCCCCCGATTGCTTAAGGCTTGGGCATCGCCGCTGTTTATACGCAATGCGCTGGTAAAGTCAACGATGGCCCGGTCATTATCCTCTTTGTAATCATACGCAACCCCACGATTGATTAAGGCAAAGGCATAATTGGGGTTGATTCGTAACGTGGCGGTGTAGTCCGCGATGGCCAGGTCATAATCCCTTTTATTATAATACGCAAGTCCGCGATAACAATATGCGTCGGCAAAATCTCGGTTTATGGCGACAGCCTGATTAAATTCCACAATGGCATCGTCATATTTTCTTTCCGCATAATAATCTATGCCGTTGTTAAAATGGGCAAGGGCGTCTTCTGTCAATGCCGTTATCTGCACATTTTGCAATAACGGCGCGGTAACGCCAATAAGAATAGGGTCATCGTTGCGGATACGGGCGCGGCTTACGCTCAGGATTCTCGCTGTTTTCACCTCCAGCGCCCGCATGGAAAGCTGGCTGAAATTACCATAATAGTTGAAACTGCACGTAATGATCACTTTTGCGCCCAGATAGTGCCCGATGCCTACCGCTGAATCGTCGCTCACCAGCCCGGACATCTGAAGTTGATGCTCTGTTTCAAGAGTTTCCATATCTTTGCCCCGGGCAAGTACCACAAGTCTTCCGCCGGAACCAAGAGAGTTGAGCAATTCATCGTACAAAAAGTCTCCGATTTCCGGCAGGGGAGCGTCTATTCTGGCAACGCCTACTTCGGAACCCCGCTCTACTTTTTCTTCCACAGCAGCGGTTATCTCCATCAACGCCTGATCAAGAGTCAAAAGTCCACTCACTGCTGTAGTCCCGGCTCGTCCGATAGCCCTTCCTGTGTTGGCGCAGCCTGCTATAATCAGCACCAGTGCCGCTGTGACAAGTGCCATGACGTACAACAGACTCTTTGTCATACAAGTCCCCTTCTTAAGTAGACTCCCCGCCCTTTAGCTGCTGACTCAGCCCAGCAGGTCGGAGAGCCGCCGGTAGGTCTGGTTTACGATATGCTTGTCAGCCGGATCAACCGCGTCCCCCAATTCGTCGATCAGGGCCTCCACCGCGGCAAGGCTCTCGTTGAGGCTCGTGTGGAAGCCCCGGGAACACTTGAACCAGTAGTTTCCTATGCCGTCGGTAAAGAGGCAGATAAAGCCCAGCTCCTTCTTCCCCTGCTTCCACAGGGCCGGCGTTACGAGCAGGGGGAGCTGTTCCAGCAGGGCGGAAAGATTCTCCCGCGAATTGAAGCTGGCCTTCCGGGGCCAGACGCGGTTCACGGCGCCCTCCACATCCAGGGCCGGGGCAAGGCGGAGTATCAGGGAGAGCTTCTCTTCAGGAAGCAGGGTATGGCCCTTCACAAGAATCTTGGCCCTGAGCCCCTTGTAAGCGGAGAGGTCCGCGGGGATACTGTCCCGCACAGGGGCCAATTTTTCCCAGGGCAGAAGCACCGTTTTCTTTCCCTTTACCGTTTCAATCTCAAAAACCTCGTTTCCTATTTTGATGGAGTTGGTAAAGTCCCGGAGCTTCCTGGGTTTGGTTTCCGCCCCCGGCGCCGTGGAGCCAAAGGCCCGCATAATTTCCGGACCCAGCCGTTCCAGCACGGTCCGCGAAAGGGGGGAGACCGACATGGCGTACATCCTTGTCGTGCGGATAATCTCACCGGCCACGATAAACTGGGGGTTTTCCCGGAACATCACCGAGCCGGGGTGTATGAGGATGCGGTCCGCGGTAAGGCTGCGGTAGAGTTCCCGGCCCTCCCGGACGCAGAGAAACTGAACAAGCCCCGTGGCGAGGCAGCTCAGGTAATCGTCCATGGGCCCGCCCTCCAGTATGGGAACCCCCATGGCGGAAACTATCTCCTCAAGCTGGGCCGTTACGTTGACTATTTCCGCCATGGCCCGCTCGTCGAGGTAGCTCTTTTCGCAGAATTTGGGCTTGTTCGCCGAGGCCGCATAGCTGCGGTACAGTTTCAGGTAGGAAACAAAATCCCCGTTGGGGTCCCGGAAACCGTGGTGCGCCTTGCGGGCGTCGGTTTCCTCCCCCGGAGGGAGCACGTAGGGGCTCTGGGTAGACAGAAACGCCGCGGCGATCAGCGTCTCCCCCGTTACATTGGGGTAGCGCAGTATCGCTTCCACGATGATCCTCGACTGCCGGGGGGGGAGGGGAAACTCGGTCATCATCTTCCCGATCCGGGAAAGGCTCCGGTCCTTTTCCAGGGCGTCCAGTAAATTAAGCGTTTCAATGGCCGCTATGATCCCCTCCGTTCCCGGCGGGGAAAGAAAATCAAATTCCTCAAAGGCGGTGATTCCCAGATCGGCCATACGCAGCACCACCTCTGAAAGGTCCGTGCGGAAAATCTCCTCCGTGGTAAAGAGGGGCCGGTTCTCAAAATCCTTGCGGGTGTAGAGCCGGTAACAGGTTCCCTCCCTGGTCCGCCCGGCCCGGCCCTTGCGCTGGTTTGCCGAAGCCTTTGAAATGGGCCCCTCCACGAGGCTTGCCGTAAAGGTCTTGGGGTTGTAGTAACTCAGCTTCGAAAGGCCCGAATCTATCACCGTGGCAATATCGTCTATCGTTACGGAGGTCTCCGCAATATTCGTGGAGACCACGGCCTTGACGAGGCCCGGAGGGGGCGGATCAAAGACCCGCTCCTGCTCCTCCTTGCCCAGCCTCCCGTAGAGGGGCACCAGGTGGAGGTACTTTCCCACGGGGCCAAAGGCAAGGCGGCTCATACAATCCTTGATCACCTTTTCGCCGGGCAGAAAGATCAGTATGTTCCCGTCCCGCCGCTCACTGATCACCCGCTCAACGATACTGTCTATTTTGGCAAGGATCGCCTCTTCCGCGGAGCCGCCCCTGGCCATCCCGCCTGCGGGGGGGCCGGAGGCGGGGCTTCCGGCGCCGGAGTTCCCGGAGGCGGGGCTCCCGCCGGCAACAGGGCTCCCGGCGCCGGCGAGGGCCGGGGGATCGTAGATCAGCGTTACCGGCCAGACATCGGCGTCTATCTTCACCACGGGGCACTCCCCGAGATACTGCGAAAAAACCTGCGTGTTGATCGTCGCCGAGGAGATGATCACCTTAAAATCCCGGCGGGCCTCCAGAATACGCTTGAGGAGCCCCAGAATAAAATCAATGTTGAGGCTCCGCTCGTGGGCCTCGTCCACCACCAGAAAACCGTACTTTGAAAGCCAGGGATCGAGCTTCATCTCCTGCAGCAGTATGCCGTCGGTCATGATCTTGATCTTTGTCGCCGGAACGGTACGGTCCTCGAAACGCATCTTGTAACCCACCATGCCGGGGATCGCCGTGCCCGTCTGCCGGGCTATAAATTCGCTCACCGAAACCGCGGCGATGCGCCGGGGCTGGGTTACGCCGATGATCCCGTTCTCCGCGTAGCCCGCATCGTGAAGAATCACCGGCAGCTGGGTCGTTTTGCCCGAACCCGTGGGGCTCTCCACCACCACAGCCTGGCTGCTCTCAAGCGCCGAGAGGATCAGATCCTTGTGCCGGTACACGGGAAGGTCAAGATAATTCATGTGCGTCATTTCCTGCAAGGATTAGGGCACAAAGCCGGACAAATAACAAGGGGCAGCGGGAAGTTGGGAGGGAGAAGGGGGGCGCATCCCATATGCGTTTACTTTGATTCATTTTAACCACGAAAGACACGAAAAGCACGAAATTTTTGCTAGTAATCATCTCATTATTCCTCTTCTTTTCGTATCTTTCGTGCTTTTCGTGGTTA
>JAISQV010000060.1 GCA_031273985.1 Spirochaetaceae bacterium
GTGGAGGAGTCCTACCTCCAGGAGTCCGTGGAGATGATGATCATCCGGGAGCAGAGCCGCTCCGATGACAGGGACGGTAAGCTGGTGGCCCTTGAGTATATCCGGGAGGCCATAGAGGCCGGCAATACCGGGGATGAGATCCGGGGCGCCCTGGAGTATATGGGGCTTGAGGGCATCCTCAACCAGACGAGGGAAAACGGCCGGCTGATGAACAACTTCCCCGATGTCCGGGCCCGGGCCGCGGAGTATCTGGGGAATCTGGGCACCCCTGAGGCGAGGGACGCCCTCGTCAAAATGCTGCTCATCGACAATGAGCCCATGGTGCTTACCCAGGTTGTCTCATCCCTCCGAAAGGTGTTCAATGCGGGGGTTACGGAGAATTCCGAGGAGTCCGCCGCCGCCGTGGCCTGGATTCTCCGGCGCTACGATAACATACACCCCGATAACCTCCTGGCCCTCTCGGCGCTGGATTACTTCGATCTCTGCGGCCGTTCCGCCGGGGGGATCAAGGACCCCGCCGTGATTGAGGTGATACGGCGCGTCGCCGTGGGGCGCTATATACGCCCGGTTCAGGACAGGGCAAAGACGCTTCTCAGCAATCTTATCAAGTATTCCCAGCAGGGCGGCAGCGGCGGTTCCCAAGGCCGGCAGCAGGCGGCGCCTCCCGCATCGGGAACCGGAAGCGCGCCTTGACAAGACCCGCCCTATCTGGTAGTTTGCGGGTACCGCCCCGCCGGAGCGGGCGGGGCATTATGAGAGATTAGCTCATCTGGATAGAGCGTCAGCCTCCGGAGCTGAAGGCGGCAGGTTCGAGTCCTGTATCTCTCATACGTAATTCCTTGCTATAACAAGGAGTCACCCGGCGAAGCCGGGGGTTTACCTATTTTTTATTTAAATCCAAGGCAGCTTTCCCAAAACTGAAATTGCGGGAAGGCCTCATTATGATGATGCTATCTTTCCCGGCGGGCGCAAGGGTTACCAGCGCAGTATACGCTGGCGGTAGGCCCGGCCCATGCGTTCCAGGGCGGCGGCGCTGCCCTCCCCCGCTTCCCGCTGCTGTTTCAGGTCTATGGTAAACTGATTCATCGAAAAATGCCGGTAGAGAAAAACCCCCTCCCGCAGCGCTTCCCCGGCGTAGAGTTCCGCCAGCGCCGCCGTGTAGGCCTCGAAGATTCCCCGGCGGCGCATCTCCGAGTAGCCGGTGATCCAGACCGGCGCGGCGAGGCTGCGGTGAAACTCCAGGAGCAGTTCCGCCATGACCCGCTGGGAGGCGTCAAGGGCCGAGGCCAGAGCCGGGCCGCCCAGCCGGCAGAGTTCCCGGAGTTCCTGGGTGCGGGGGCTGTGAATGGGGGTCTTGTTCAGGATGATCACCGTATGGTCAAAGTCTATGCCCAACTCCGGATGCTCCTGGAAGAAGCGCCGCGCTATCTTGCCGGAGGGGCCCGCCAGGTAGCGCCGGTTTTCCGCCGCCTGCTCCCGGCGGCCCGGATTATCCGCCACAAGAATCAGATTGATCCGGTCCTTTGGGCCAACCTCGTCGAGGCGGGAATTGTAGAGCACCGGCGTCTCCACGGTGTAGGCCGGGCCGCTCCGGCTGTCCGCCAGGCTTTGCTGCAGGGCGCGGAGGCCGGGCAGCTCCCGGTCCAGGCTTTCCGTGAATTCCCGGAAGCGCTCCCGGGCCCGGCAGAAGGCCTGCCAACGCTTTCCGTCCACCCTGCCCTACCCGGCGAAGATCTGCCGCAGATCGATGGCGCAGGGGGGCAGCACGGTAACCGGCACCACGGGGCCCTCAGGCACGGAGGAGGCGGCCCCCGCAGGAAGGCTGGATTCCGCCTCGTAGGAAACCGCTTCATAGCGCCCGTCCTTCAGGGTGTACACGATGACGGTCTTTGTTTCCGGGTCTACGATCCAGTATTCTCGGACCCCCGCCCGCAGGTACAGGTTAAACTTCAGCAGCAGATCGTGCCGGGGGTTGGAGGGGGAGAGTACCTCGATGATCAGGTCCGGCGCCCCGTTGCAGCCCCGCTCGTCCAGTTTGGACTCATCGCAGACCACCGCGATGTCCGGCTCCACCAGGGTGCCGTCACTGTTGTCCGGTTCGGGAAAGAGCCTGACCCCAAAGGGCGCGGGATACACCTTGCAGGGTTTGCCCTTTAGAAAGGTCTTGAGCTCGTAGTAGAGGTTCCCCAGCACCTCCTGGTGGGCCCTCATGGGCGGCGCCATCATGTAAATCTCCCCGCCGATGATCTCCGCCCGCAGTTCCTCGCCCCAGGCAAGGGCGTCGGCGTAGGTATGGCGGCGGCGCTCCGGGGATTCTTCGCAGCCTTCGTATACCGATGACATAGGCCCTCCTGTTACCAGTATACAGCGCCTTTCGCAAAACCAACAGGGCCGGCGCCAGGGATTCTAAGTTTAACATGACAGGACGCCTTAAAAAATTACCGGGGGTCCTGTCAGCAGGGAAAAATATGGGGCCCCCCAGAGGCGCCCCCCATATTTCTTCCCGCCGACACCCCCTGCTACTTTATTGAGGCGTATATCCCGGCAAAAACTTAGAATTTCTGACTGGAAGAGGTGGCAGGTTAAGGTAAAAACCACTCAATTTATGAATAATTTGAGTGGTTTTTGGATAGAAATGCCTAAGTTTTCAAACTTTGAATTGCTGGAAGGGAGGAGGGGCAGGCCCAGACTGCGCCGGAGACCCCTCTTCCGGGTTGCTCAGGATAAACGCATAGAATTTTTTCTGAATGGAATTTAGACAAAATCAGGGAGAAATTAAGATTTTTAACCACGGACGGCACTTTTCCGCTACGGGTTAAGGAAAAGTAGACATCACGGACAAAAGCGGGAATTTTGAACAAAGAGTCTGTGTTGTCCGTGTGGTCTGTGGTTAATTTCTTTGTTTTTTTCAGATTTTCATTTCTATGCGTTTATCCTGCCGTTGTGTTGCCGGAACTTTCCAAAAAGCCAAAAACGGGGTATATTTATGGCAGGGGGTAACCATGGAGACCACACAAGCGATAGGCGAAGGGCTGACCTTTGAGAAGGTCTGGGCGGCGATACAGGCTACCGATGAGCTGATCAAAGAAAACGCACGGCAAATGAAGGAAACCGATAAGCGGGTCGGGGCGCTTACCAACCGTTTCGGAGAAATGGTTGAGTACATGATTGTGCCAAACCTGGTGGCTAAATTCCATGAATTGGGTTTTGAATTTGAAAAAACCCACCGGGATACTGAAATCAGGGATCGCGAACATAATATATTCACCGAAGTTGATGTTTTTCTGGAAAACGGCGACAAGGTGATGATTGTTGAAACAAAGACCAAGCCCAATATTGACGATATAAACGATCATATTGAGCGTATGGAAAAACTGCGCAAATATGCCGATTTTCACGATGATAAACGGAAATACCTGGGCGCCATGGCGGGTGTGGTTTTCGGCGACAGTGAAAAAACCTATGCCTTAAAAAAAGGCTTCTATGTGATTGAGCCCTCCGGTGATACCTTTACTATCATTGAACCAAAGGGTGATTATTACCCCCATGAGTGGTAGGATAGTGAGCAGTGGGGGAAAAGGTGACTGTCACCCCCGGCGCTCCGAAGAACCCGCCAAGAGCCCGCTCACGCGGGGGAGGCTATCGCTCCGGCCCCAGCGCTTCGCGCTGTGGCTGCCCTTAGGTCACCCCTTCTGTCCCTTGCGCGGAAGGCATGGCGTTTAGCGCTTGACTTTTTAACCGCCTTCCGTTATCATTTTCCAACAGAAGGGGGATAGCGTGTTGCGTCAGGCAATTACCGCACAAAACAGGCTCTCGTCTCACCGGGCTTGCGAAGCCTTCTCCGTGCAAAACACACTACCCCCCCCCCCCCCCGTGCCAGGTTTAATCGGAAACTTTTAGTTTTTAGCCAATACGGTTCAGGCGCTCTCTGTGCGGAGGCGTGCCATGGATCGTAGGGGCCTTTCCAACAATCTGGCAAGTATTATCGTCACCATTTTTATCCCGGTGGCGCTTTCCGCCCTGATCAGCCTGGCGGTTGACAATAAGCCCCTGATCTGGGGGATCAATCTTGGGCTTGCGGCGGCTTTAGGCGTAATCAAGCTCACGGGAATACTGCCCCGGCTTGTCTTTACCCATAACAAACGCTATGTCGCCCGGCACATAGGGAAGGCGCTCAGGCGGCTAAAAAAGCTGGCCCGCAGTTATCATTCACCGGATTACACCTATGCCCTGACCCGGTTAAAAAACCTTGTTTCCGCTGAAGAATTCTTTACCGTCCTAAAGTCTCTGGAAAAAGACGAACCGCGGGAAGATAAAAAATATTATTTCCGGCAAAAAATCATTGAGGAGGAACTTCATGCAAAATCTTAGCAGATGGTTTGGAATGGCGGCGGCGGGGCTGGTCCTGCTGGCTTCTTGCGCCGGTGTTTCCGTGTCCCGGCCCGTACCGGCGGAGGCTATAACCCCGGAAACCCTGCGGAATGCGGGGGCGGCTATTGATTCATCTTCCGCAAGTGAAAGTTATCTGCGGCTGATTGCTTCCCGCGAGGAGGGGGTTTACGGGCCGGTGGTAGTTTTTATTGAGCGGCACAATTCCCGGCTTATCCAGGCGGAAATAGCGCTGGGTATGTACCGGCTTTCCCGGGCCGCGGGGCTTAAGCGTATTGCCCGGGAGGGGATGTTTGAGGGGGAAACCCTTGCGGGGCATGAATTACCGGCGGCTGCGGGGGTTGACCGGCGGCATATTGCCTTGAACTTTCTGGAGCGGGGGGAGCTGGGCGCGGCGGAATTTATGTTCCTTGCGGAGAACAGCAGCGTATTTGGCGTGGAGCGGGAAGACGAATACGGCGTGACCCTAACGGAAGCCGAAGATATCGCCTTTCAAAATTATCTCTTAGGCGCCATTATTGCCGACGCCGGGTGGGAAAGGGCGGGGCCCCTTATTCATACCCTCTTTACCCCGGAAGATGAAGGGCAATGGGCCGAAGCGAACGCCGCCCTTTGGGAATTAAGCCCCTGGGCTCAGGAAACCGCGGGTTTGATCAACACCAGCCTTTCTACCGGGCAGATTATCACGAGGCTGGAAGAACTGCGGGGGCGCTGCGAAGCCCTGGTGAATCTGTCCTTCAACGACCAGGGGCAACGGAGGGTTTTTATTGACGACAGGATAAAAGACGACTTTGCCGGGATCATTGGTTTCTATGAAAACGTCCGGCAGCGCAGCATAACCATGGCCGGCAATGTACTGCAAACGCTGAAAAACGAGAACGGCCCCCTGGCAATGGTTATTGGGGCCAACCATACGGAGGATGTGGAGCTTTACTTCGATGAACACGGGGTGCGTTATTATGTGCTTGAACCCAAGGCAATATGGGATGCGGCGGACCCTTCCAACATATCTGACGCGGCCTACGAAAGGCGGAGCGAAGGGAAACCCCTTGCCGAACCGGCCGCGCTGGCGAATTTCCTGGGTATTGAATTGATGCCCCGGCCCCTTCTGTCTGAAACCTGGATAAAAAAACAGGCGGCGGTGCAGGGTTTAATCCTGTCTCTCAGCAACGCCATGGAAACGAACCCCGGCGAAGCCCCCCTTTACGGCCTGAGCGCCGGAGACTTGAGCGTGGCAGGGGTACGGATACTTCCTGAAAGCATACGGCGGCAGGCGGACGGTTCCACGATCCTGGCAATGGAAAACGAGGGGCAGATACTCTATTTCAGGTTTGGCCGGAGCGAAGGGTATAACGCCGCCGGTATTACTTCAATAACGGATATTGAGACGGCCTTGACAGCAATGATTGAGCGGCTTTCCCAAATCCAAAAGGGCGCGGCCTACCCCGTACCGGTTGCGGCGTTTAACCTGCCGGCTTCAAATATAATCTGCGTGGCCGCCCCCTCACTCGAACTGATAAACCAGACGGCGCTGCTGAGTACGATTTAAGCCTTGTTTTTAAGGGCGGCGGGAACGCCCGGATCCGTTTTGAGACAGGAAGCGCCCGGCGCCAATTTGACAGCGCCGTGCGCAAAAAGGAGGATGTATCATGAAAAAGTTTACCCTACTGGTATTGCTGG
>JAISQV010000072.1 GCA_031273985.1 Spirochaetaceae bacterium
CCACGAAAAGCACGAAAGATACGAAAAGAAGAGGAATAATGAGATGATTACTAGCAAAAATTTCGTGCTTTTCGTGTCTTTCGTGGTTAAAATGAATCAAAGTAAACGCATATGGGGCCCGGCCCCCTCCCCTATCTTCGGGCTACCGGGCCAAATCTTCCAGGGCTATGGGCTGGGGCGCGTCGTTCTCCCCCTCCACGCGGGAAAGTTCTTCCATGAGTTCCCTGCCCCGGCGCGAAAGTTTGGCGGGAATCTGGACCATGACCTTGATGTAGAGGCTGCCCCGGCGGCCCGAAGCGGGGACCCCCTCGTCCTTGATGCGGAGGAGTTTGCCGTTCTGCGTGCCGGGGGGGATTTTTACCTTGATCGTCTTTTCGTCCAGGGTCCGCACATGAATGTCCGCCCCGAGGCTGGCCTGGGTTATCGAGACGGGCACGGCGCAGTACAGGTCCGCATCCTGGCGCTCGAAGTATTCGTGGGCCTTTACCCGGATAAAGACATAGAGGTCCCCCGGCGGCCCGCCGTTGGGCCCCGCGTCCCCCTGGCGGTGAACCACGAGGCGCCTTCCGTTTTCTATGCCCGGAGGTATGGTGATCTGTATCTTTTGCCGCTTCTTTTGGGCCCCCGTACCGCCGCATTCGGGGCAGGGGTGTTCGATGATGTAGCCCTCGCCCCGGCAGGTGCGGCAGGTGCTGGCCACGGAAAAAAAGCCGGAACTCTGGCGGACCTGGCCGGTTCCCTGGCAGGCGGGGCAGACCTTCTTGCCGGAGCCCGATGCCGCGCCGGAACCCCCGCAGGCGCCGCAGGACTCGTGCCGGGAATACTGAACTTCCACCTTGGTCCCGAACACCGCATCCTTGAAGGGTATCTCGATGTCGTAGCGGAGGTTCGCCCCGGTCCGGGGCTCGGCCCGGCTTGCGCGGCCCCCGCCGAAGCCCCCGAAGCCGCCGCCGAAAATGGTGTCAAAGATGCTGCCGAAGTCGCCGCCGCCGAAAATATCCTCAAAGCCGCGAAAATTGCTCCAGTCATGGCCGCCGGACATTCCCTCCACGCCGGCAAAGCCAAACTGATCGTAGGCGGACTTCTTCTGATCGTCCGAAAGCACCTCGTAGGCCTCCGTGGCCTCCTTGAACTTTTCCTCCGCTTCCTTGTTTCCCGGATTCTTGTCGGGGTGGTACTGGATGGCAAGCCTGCGGTACGCCTTCTTTATGTCATCTTTGGAGGCGTTTTTCTGTATACCGAGAACCTCATAATAATCCCGCTTGGCCACAATTACACCCTTTATACGCCTCTCACGTTATTTGTCGTCCACCACTTCGTAGTCCGCGTCTTCGGCGCCTTTGGCGTCTTCGCCGTCGTAAGAGCCGCCGCCGGAGGGGGCCTCCCCGGAAGCGCCTGCCCCGGAATCCCCGCCCTGGGTCTTGTAGAGCTCCTCCGCCAGCTTGTAGGAGGCCTGCTTCAAAGCTTCGGTCTTGTCCTTTATGGCCTGAACATCGCCCCCTTCCAGGGCCCGCTTGAGGTCCGCCACAGCCTCCTCCGCCTTGGCCTTGTCTGCGGGATTCACCTTGTCCGCCAGATCCTTGAGGTTTTTCTCCGTGGTGTAGATCATGTTGTCCGCCTCGTTCCGGGCCTCGGCCTTTTCCTTTTCCCGCTTGTCCTCTTCGGCGTGGAGTTCCGCCTCCTTCACCATGCGGTCTATGTCCGTGTCGGAGAGGCCCGAGGAACTTTCGATGCGAATCTTCTGCTCCTTGCCGGTGCCCAGGTCCTTGGCGGATACATGGACTATGCCGTTGGCGTCAATATCGAAGGTTACTTCGATCTGGGGCACGCCCCTGGGCGCCGGCGGGATGCCCACCAGGTCAAAGCGGCCCAGGGTCCGGTTCTGGGAGGCCATCTCCCGCTCGCCCTGGAGCACCTGAATGGAAACGGCGGTCTGGCCGTCGGCGGCGGTGGAGAAGACCTGGCTCTTCCGGGTAGGGATCGTGGTGTTCCTCGGGATGAGCTTCGTCATGACGCCGCCCAGGGTCTCTATGCCCAGGGAGAGGGGGGTTACGTCCAGGAGCAGCACGTCCTTGACATCGCCGCCCAGGATGCCGCCCTGTATGGCGGCGCCTATGGCCACGGCCTCGTCGGGGTTGACCCCCCGGTTGGGCTCCTTCTTGAAGAGATCCTTGACGATCTGCTGCACCGCGGGGATGCGGGTGGAGCCGCCCACGAGGATCACCTCGTCGATCTGCTCGGCGCTGAGCCCCGCGTCGCTGAGGGCCTTGCGGCAGGGCTCCTTGGAACGCTCCAGGAGGTCCTGCACCATCTGCTCAAATTTCGCCCTGGTGAGGCCCTTCTGCAAATGTTTGGGCCCCGACTGATCCGCCGTGATAAAGGGGAGGTTGATTTCGGTGCTCTGCATGGCGGAAAGCTCTATCTTGGCCTTCTCGCTGGCCTCCCGGAGGCGCTGCAGGGCCATGCGGTCCTGCCCCAGGTCTATCCCCGTGTCCTGCCTGAATTCCTGTATCAGCCATTCCAGAATCTTGAGGTCAAAATCATCGCCCCCCAGGTGGGTGTCGCCGTTGGTGGACTTTACCTCGAAGACGCCTTCCCCCAATTCCAGGATGGAAATATCGAAGGTGCCGCCCCCCAGATCGTAGACGGCTATGGTCTTTTCCTTTTTCTGATCCTTGTTGAAGCCGAAGGCCAGGGAGGCCGCGGTGGGTTCGTTGATGATCCGCTTGACCTCAAGGCCGGCGATCTTCCCCGCGTCCTTGGTGGCCTGCCGCTGGGCGTCGTTGAAGTAGGCCGGTACCGTGATAACCGCCTCGGTAACGCTCTCGCCCAGGTAGTCCTCGGCGGTCTGCTTCATCTTCTGGAGGACAAAGGCGGAGATTTCCTGGGGGGAATAGTGCTTGCCCTCGATGGTAACCCGCACGTCATCGGCCTGCTCCACCACATGGTAGGGCACCCGCTTCATCTCGGCGCCCACTTCGGAGAAACGCCGGCCCATGAACCGCTTTATCGAATAGACCGTATTTTCCGGGTTGGTGATCATCTGGTTCTTTGCCGGCTGGCCCACAACCCGGTCGCCCTTGCTGGTGAAACCCACGATGGAAGGCGTCGTGCGGCCCCCTTCGGAATTCTGAATGACCACAGGTTCCCCGGCTTCGAGGACCGCCACGCAGGAATTAGTCGTTCCCAGGTCTATGCCTATTATTTTTCCCATTTTATGTTTCTACTCCTTCGTCAACCGGGTACTTATTCCCCTTGATACAAGCGCCCGCCTTCAGGCGGGCCGCATAATGGACCGGTTCAATCCGCCCCGCCTTCCTCCGCGCCGGGCATGAGGACCTTCACCTTTGCCGCCCGGATGACCCGGTCCTGCAGGGTGTAGCCCTTGAGGAAGTCTTCCGCCACGGTGGGCTCGGAAACTTCCGTGGATTTTTCCATCATGATCGCCTCGTGGCGGTTCGGGTCGAAGGGTTCCCCCGCCGAATCGTAGCGTTTGAGGCCCCAGCGGTTCTCCAACTGGGAGATGAGCCGTTTTTCGGTCATGGAGATGCCCTCGTAGAGGGCGTTAAAGTCCTTCGATTCCGCCGTGCCCTGGACCGCCGCGGCCTCCGCCGCCTTTATGGCCCGCTCAAAATCGTCAATCACGGGGATCAGGTCCAGGATGAGGTTCTGGTTGGCAAACTCAATGGCGTCCTGTTTTTCCCGGTTCATGCGCTTGCGGTAGTTGTCAAAGTCCGCGGCCTTGCGGAGGTACTGGTCCCGCAGGTCCGCCGCCTGAGCCTCCAGCGCGGCGATTCTGTCTTCGGGGCTCTGCTCCGGCGGGGCTTCTTCCGTCCGGGGAGGGGCCCCGGCGGATTCCGCCGCAGGATCCGCGCCGGAGTCCGCCGCTTCCGCCTCCGGGGAAAGGTCTAACGCCTCCCCGTCCTCCGGAAATGCTTCGGAGCCCTGAGCCTTTTCTTCATCTTTCATGCTTATTCGTTTCCGTTAGTTCTAAATCGTTGGTCTGTAGTACGAAAATACTTAACAATGGCGAAAAAGGTCAAGAAGAATCCGCAATATCCCAGGAATTCTAAGTTTAACATGACAGGACGCCTTAAAAAATTACCGGGGGTCCTGTCAGCCGGGAAAAATATGGGGCCCCCCGGAGGTGCCCCCCATATTTCTTCCCGCTGCCACCC
>JAISQV010000089.1 GCA_031273985.1 Spirochaetaceae bacterium
GTCTTGTACTCCTGAATATCCCGGATAAGCTTACTGCGGTCCAGGTTGCGGAAGCGGCGGGGGATCATCTCGCGGGAGGTGCACTCCAGAACGGCCACGAGATTCTGCAGCTCTATCTCGTGGGGATAGGCGGGGGGCATGAAATCCTCCAGGGCCTGCTCCATGTCCTCCCGGTCCACAAAGATCCTGTTCGCCATGGCCGCCCGGAGCTTGGCCCGTATCAGCACCGCCTCCAGGTCCGCCCCGGAAAATTCGTACTTAAACTTCCTGAACATCTCGGAAACAGAAAACTTGCGCATCGACAGCTCCAGCTTCCGCACCAGGGTATTGAAAAGCGCCTCCCGCTCCGCCTCCGTGTCCGGGTAGAACAGGGCCAGATGCTCCTCGGCGCGGCCCTGGCGCTTCAAGTCTATGGGGATAAGGTCCGGGCGGCAGGTGATGAGAAACCAGATGATCCGGCCCCGGTATTCGGTATTCCCCATGAAACTCGCGATCTGGGCGAACACGCGGTTACTGGTCCCCGAATCCCCCTCCTGATCCCGGTCTCCCAGAAAGGCGTCGGCCTCGTCTATCATCACCGCCACGGGGGCCATGGACTTGAGAATGTTGAGCACCCGCTCCAGGTTGGACTCCGTAACCCCCTGCCACTTGGAGCGGAAATTGCGGAACTTCACCATGGGGATGCCGATCTCACCGGCAAAGGCGCTCACCATGAAACTCTTCCCCGTACCCACGGGGCCGGAGATGAGGTAGCCCATGGGCAGCACGTCCAGGCGGCCCAGCTTGATCGCCCGCGCAGCGTCCCTGAAGCGCTTCTTGACAAATTCATTCCCCGACACATAGGAAAGATCGTGCAGCGTATCCATGAATTCCAGAAGCCCCGCGGCCTCGTTCTCTATCGTTTCCTTCTTGCGGAGCCTCAGATAATCGAGACTCAGAATCTTCTTTTCCGCGGCGCTCTCCGACACGAGGCGTTCCAGGTTCATCAGGTTGAGGCCGCTCGTTACCGCCGCCACGCGCTCCGCATTGAGGCCCCGCTCGAGCAGCAGCGCACCCTCCCGCTCCTTGAAGCGCAGAAAACGTGCGCGTATGCCTTCATCGGGAAAGGGCACCTGCACCCGCACCACGGAAGGCGCCCCGGCAAGGCGCGGGGAAATATCCGCCAAATTCTCCGTCAGCAGGATGATGGAAATATCCCCCTCGGTAAAAGCCGGATCGTTGGACCAGCGGTTCAGCGTTACCAGCCGGTAGCGGTCCTCCTCGGAAAGCCGAGCCAGCTCCCCCGCGGGCGCTATGGTCTCCGCATAATCTATGATCAGCACCATGCGGCAGGACCCCTTCCTCCCCCGCACGGAATTGAGCAGAAAATACTTTTCCAGATAGAAAAAACTCCGCTCCGGCTCCGCTGAAAAAAGCGCCTCCCCGGCATCGGGGTAACGCTCCCCCATCACCCGCCGGTATTCCAGGGCCATCTCCCCCAGACAGAACGTAACCCCGCTGGACCTGTCGTAAAACACAATAATGTCGCGGTTCCCGAAAATAATATCCGAGATATACTCCTGAATCCGCGTAAACGTAAACTCGTCCTCATTCTTCCGGTGGGGCAGAAAGTCCCGGATATTGCCGTGCAGGATGTAAAGATTCGCCGTCTTGGAACGGTACTTGTTCGCCATCTCCTGCGCCCACGCGGGCAAGATACGAATGAAGCCCTCGTCCTTGTGGATAAGCTGATCCGCCATGTCCCCTCCGCTCACATCGCTTCCAGGAAGGGGATGCAGACCAGTTCCAGCGCGTCCCGGAGCACCCGGTCCACGGCGCGGCACAGGGCAAGGCGGGCTTTGCCCAGTTCCGGGTCCGGCGCGCCGAGGATGGGGCAGTCGTGGTAGAAGCGGCTGAAACGCCGGGAGAGGTCGTAGAGGTAGGCCGTGAGTACCGAAGGGTCCATGCGCGCGGCGGAGTCCGCCACAGCCTCGCCGTAGACGGCGACGGTCTTGAGGAGTTCCCACTCGGCGTCCTCTGTAAGCAGGGCGGGCTCGAAGTTTCCGGGCTCCCCGGGGGGCGCCTTTCTCAGCAGGGCGGAGATGCGGGCGCCCATGTACTGGAGGTAGGGGCCGGTGTTGCCGTTGAAGGAGAGGGACTCCCTGGGGTCGAAGAGCATATCTTTCTGGGGGCTTACCTGTAAAAGATAGTAGTGCAGCGCCCCCAGGGCTACCTTCTCCGCCACCGCCGCGGGATCGCCCACCGCCTCCTCCCGCTCCTTCGCGCGGATCTCCAGGAGCGCGCCGTCCCGGAGGCTGTCGATAAGATCATCGGCGTCCACCACGGTGCCCTCCCGGCTTTTCATTCTTCCCTCGGGCAGATTCACCATGCCGTAGGAGAGATGGTAGAGATTCTGCGCCCAGTCAAAACCCAGTTTTCGCAGAATGGCGAAGAGAGCCTGAAAGTGATACTGTTGCTCGGAGCCGACCACAAAGACCAGCCGGTCGAAGGGCCAGTCGCGGTACCGGAGTATGGCGGTGCCTATGTCCTGGGTGATATAGATAGAGGTGCCGTCACTGCGGAGGAGCACCTTCCGGTCCAGTTTTTCCGCGCCCAGATCCACGGCCACCGCGCCGTCACTTTCCCGGTAAAAAAGGCCGCCCTCAAGGCCCTTGAGGACTTCGTCCCTTCCCAGGAGATAGGTTTCGCTTTCAAAATAATATTGATCGAAGGAGACGCCGGTTCTTGCATAGGTTTCCTTCATCCCCTCCACGGTCCAGCGGTTCATGGTTTTCCAGAGTTCCACCGTTTCCCCGTCCCCCGCCTCCCAGCGCCGGAGCAGTTCCTGGGCGCGTTTCTGCAGGGGCGCCTCGGCCTCGGCCTGTTTCTTTTCCAGCCCCCGCTCCCGCATCAGCCTTTCGGTTTCCAGCCCCAGGTCCCGGCTGAAACGCACGTACCAGTCCCCGACAAAGTGATCGCTCTTGACGCCCTCCGATTCGGGGGTCCTCCCCTCCCCCTGCTCCCGGTAGGCCAGCATGGACTTGCAGATATGTATGCCCCGGTCGTTGATGATGCAGACCTTGCGGACTTCCGCGCCGCAGGCCCTGAGTATGCGGGATACGCTTTCACCCAGGGCATCGTTGCGCAGGTGGCCCAGGTGGAGGGGCTTGTTGGTGTTGGGGCTCGAAAATTCAACCATGATGCGCCGGCCAATGAGGCTGCCGGGCCGCCCGAAATCACCGCCCCCCAGGGCCTGGGACAGGACCAGGGCCGCCGTCTCCCCCCGGTCCAGAAAGACATTGAGGTAGGGCCCCCGGGCGGCGCAGGCCCCCCGGCCCCCGGAGAGGCGCTCCGCCAAAAGCGCCGCTATCTGGGGCGGCCCCTTCTTCAGATCCCTGGCAAAGCCGAAGAGGGGAAAGCCCAGATCCCCGAATTCCTTCTGCGGGGGAATCTCCGCGACAAGTTCCCGGGGATCCACAGTCCGCTCCGCGCCGGCCTCGGCGAGAAGCTGATTCAATGCCCCGGCGATCCGTATTTTCCAGGGCGTCCTGAAATCCTGCATAGGTACCTCTTTAGTCATGGTGCGGCGGGGCGCGGCTTCCCGCCGGAACCGCCGAATACGGCAAGCATTCTGGTATAGGATTCGGCCCCTTCCCGGCGGAAAGAGCCGAGCCGCCGGTCCGTGAAGGTGCAGTTGCGGCACACGGTAATGTTCCGCAGCCC
>JAISQV010000105.1 GCA_031273985.1 Spirochaetaceae bacterium
TGCCCCCGGTGTAATGCTGGGGGCAGTTTGTTATGATGCCCTCGCAGCCCCGGTCCAGGAGAAGCGCCGCCTCGGCGGGATCGTCCACGGTCCAGGGCACCACGGGGCGCTTTTCCCGCCCCGCAAGAGCCGCCACGGCCCCGCGGCCCGCCTGGTCGCGGCGCGGTTTGGCGTAGTCGCAGGCGGCAATGAAGCGCCCCGCCCCCCGGCGGAGGATCCAGGGCACCTCCGGGTCCACGCAGTAGATGATCGCCGTGGGTATGGCCGGAGCGGGGGCGCAGGCGGCCCGGAAAGCCCGGAGCGCGAAGGGGTTGAAGGAGGAGACCGTTACGGCCTGTTCCACCCTGGGCCCCAGGGAGCGGAGCAGTTCCGCCGTCCGCGCGGGCAGGGCGTCGCCGGATGTTTTCCGTGTCTTGAGTTCTATGTCCACGTAGAGTTCCGGGCAGAATTCTTCCAGTATGTCCTGCAAGAGGGGGCAGCGCTCGCCGCCGAAGCCGGGACCGAAGAAGGAGCCCACGTCAACGGTCCTGATCTCCTCCCAGCTTAGGTCTTCCAGGTTCCCCCTTGGGGCGGAAGGGGCGGTGCGGTGGAAGTTGTCATCGTGGGCCACGACAAGCTCCCCGGTGGCGCAGAGGTGCACGTCCAGTTCCAGGCCCGGCGCCCCCAGTTCCCGGGCCCGGCGGTAACTTGCCCAGGTGTTTTCCGGCGCCAGGGACGAGCAGCCCCGGTGGGCAAAGAGGAGGGGCCGGCTCCGCTCCGGGAGGAGGGGGATGCGGCTCACGGGCCTTCCCCCGCGCCCTCAGCCGTCCCAGCAATTCTCAATTTAGGGTAACCACTTTTCCGTTAGTTTTTAAGGAAAAGTAGACCACACAGATTAGGATAACCACGGACCACACAGACCTCACAGACGGCCCGAATACGGTAACTTTCCTCTTCATACAGAAGTTCTTTTCCTTTCTTGCCCCCACTCATACTATATTATCGTCTTCGTCCGTGCTGTCCGTGAGGTCAGTGGTTAAATTTAGAATTCCTTCCGGGGCGGGCTTCGGGGCAAGGCCCATCTTTGCCTTGAGCGCTTCCAGGGCGGCATCGGCGTTCAGGGCCTCAAAGCCGCGCTCCGCCTTTGCCGCGGAAGAGCCCTCTCCGGGATTCCCGTAGGGGCCTTCCCCCAGGAGAATCCGCAGTTCCTCTTCCAGGAGGTCCGGATCCACCGAGCGCTCCCGGGCCGCCGCGCCGGGGAGCTGCCGCCGGAGGAAGGCTATCCTCTCCGCAAGCCGGGCTGCTTCCGCTTCCAGGCTGTCCCGGCGCCGGGCAAGGCGCTCCGCCTCCTTTTCGGCCTCGGCAGCCAAATCGCCGGCGCCCCGGCTCCGGGCCAGTTCCACCCGCTCCATCCACTTGATGTACCCGGCGGCGGCCTCATCCCGGTCTTTTTCCGTGAGTTTGAGGGTGGTTATGTGGTGGAACACGTATTCTTTCGCCTCCGCGGCGCTCATGCCCAGGGGGAAACCCGCATCCCCCGGATCATCGGGAATTTCTATCATTCAACATTCCTCGCTAAAGAGCCGATCAATCAATAAGCGCGAAGTTTTCCCAAAACTTCAGTTTTGGGAAAGCTTCGCTAGTCCAAAGCTAACCGAGTTTTGGCTCAAGCTCAAGAGTCTGCCATGACAGGATGTGCCATGCCTGCTGCCGATAATCCCCCGGTGAAACCGGGGTTGTGCCTCCTCTGCCTTCTCCTCGCGGTTTCCGGCGCGCTTCCCGCCCAGGAGTCCGCTCCCGCGGAGGGCGTGGTGTTGAGCGCGGGAAGCGCCGGGGCCTACACCCTGGTGGAACGCTCCGACTGGTCCCGCTATGACAACGGGAAGTACCGGGGCCATGTCTACCGGGAGGTCCGGGCTTCCATAACGCCGGAGCTGCGGGATGAAGCGAAGGTTTACCGGGGGAACTTCATCGTTCTGGAGGAAACCCTGCGTGATATGCGGCAGAGCGCCCGCGGGGTGGACGCCGTGGTACCGGTGCGTTTCACCGTGAGCCCCGGCGGGAATGTTACCGTAGAAGACGACAGGGGATTCCCCAGCCTGCGGGGGTTTCCCGCCTACCCCGCCGGGGCGGTCAGGCCCGGCGACAGGTGGACCGCCGAGGGGCTCCGCGCCGTGGACCCCCTGAATCAGGGCTCCCCGCTGTTTATTCCCCTCATCGCGGAGTACCAGTACAGGGGCACTGAAATCTACCGGGACACGCCGGTCCACCGGATAAACGCCGTCTACGCCTCCCGCTACCGGAACGGAAGCGCGGGCCCGGTGAACGCGGGAAGCGCCGAAGCGCCGGTTAGCCAGGTTGAAGGGACCCACACGGTGGACATCATACTCCGGGTCTCCGACGGCCTGCCCCTGATGATGCGGGATACCCTGGACGAAACCTTCACCTGGGCCGACGGGTCCACACTGCGGTTCAGGGGTTTTACCCTGATCTTTGGGGAGGGGAGCATTCCCCTAAACCGGGACGTGACGATAGCCTCCCTGGGGGAGCGCCTGGGCGGTCCCCCGGCAAGAGGCGCACCGGAGTCGGCCCCGCAGGCAGGCCCGGCAGCGGAGCCCCCGGCGCTGGCCGGGGCGGCGAACATAGACCTTGCGCCGGTCCCCGAGGGGGTAAGGCTCACCATAAGGGATCTGCGTTTTATCCCGGACTCCGACGAGTTACTCCCCGAGGAGCGGGGCCGCCTGGACCTCATTGCCGGGGCCCTGCTCGGCACGCCGGACCGGACCTTCCTCGTGGAGGGCCACACCGCCGCCGTGGGCCGGCCCCAGGGGGAAATGGAACTTTCCCTGCTCCGGGCCAAACGGATAAGCGACGAGCTGACAAGCCGGGGAATCCCCGCGGAACGCTTCGTCTACCGGGGCTGGGGCGGCGCCCGGCCCCTGGCGCCCAACACGGACGAAGCGGGCCGCGCCCGGAACCGCCGGGTGGAAATTACCATACTGGAATAGCGCCTGGTACTGAATCTGCAATTAAACTGTGAGTAAGATGAAGAAAATATTAACCACTTTTCCGCCAGCTTTAAAGGAAAAGTAGACCACACGGAAAACACGGACTTTTTGCTCGAAATTCCCTCTTCGTCCGTGTTGTCTGTGGTTAAATCAATTGTTTTAGTCCAAACACGGTACTAGCGCCGGAGCTCCCGGAAACGGGCCAGGCGGGAAGCGGCGGTATCCCTGGAGCCCGGCATGGAGCGGAGCAGGGCTTCGGCATTGCCCATCCGCAGGGCCGGCGCGGGATGCGTGCTATTGAAGCCCCCCGTCACGACGCCCTGGCGCTGCTGCAAGGCCCGCAGCATATCCATGAGCGCCGCAGGCCTGTAACCCGCCCGGCGCAGGAGTTCCAGGGCCAGGGCATCGGCCTCAAACTCCTGGGTCTGGGAATAGCCGTTGTCCAGCATGGAATCCACGGACACCCGGATCGACTCCTCAAAGGCCCGCCGCCGCTCGTCTATAGGTTGAAACTGCGCCGCCCGGCGGGCCGATTCATTCCCCAGCGCCCTGAGCTGCGCCACGGTCCGGGCGGTTCTCAGGGCGGTCATACTGTGCCGCAGTTGAACGTGGGCTATCTCGTGGGCAATCACCGCCGCCAGGGCGTCCTCCGAGTCGGCGCAGCCTACGAGGCCCATGGTAACAAAGATATGCCCCCCGGAGGTGGCAAAGGCATTGATCTGGGGGCTGTCCAGAATCATCACATGGTAGCCGTTGTAAAGAACCGGATTGGGCGAGTTTGCCACCACGGCCTCGCAGATCCGGTTGAGATAGCCGGTCAGCGCCGCATTGTTCCGGAGGGGCCGGTAACGGTTGAGCACCTCTACGCCCACGGCCCGTCCCAGGATGTACTCATCCAGGGGGGAAAAATCCTCCTCCGAAGCCGGCATCTCCACCAGGGCCCGGCCCATACGCTCCAGCGCCTCCGCGGCCTGCCCGCGCCCGCCGTTCTGCGCAAGGACACCCGGGGGCAGCAGGGCAAACAGGCACAATGCCGGGAGTATCATCTTACTAATCATGGCGGCGCGGCCTCCCCGTCCCTACAATGTTTTGAGCGTATCCGGATCCAGGCCGGTTATCCTGTGCACATCTTCAAGCGTAAAGCCCTGGGCCAGCGCCGATCGGGCAATGGCAAGCCTTTCCTCTAACTTTCCTTCCAGTCTTCCTTCCCGGCGGGCATGATTCACGCCGCTGGTCCAGTCGGACAGGGCCAGCTGCCGCATTTCATAGGCCCGCAGCGCCTCCTTGTCATGGGAAACATAAACGGTCCGCTCTTCAGCCTTCTTTATCGCCCCATCCATACGCACTACCTCCTCGACCAGTTCCGCCGGACTCCCCTGATCAAACCAGACCAGCCACCGGTGCAACGGTTCGTTCCTGATATCTTTTTCCGCCGCTGCCCTGAATTTTACCATATCCAGAAAGTGTATTTCCAGCGCATCGGTCAACAAAAGAGTCCTGTCCCCGTCCTCCCAGAGGTGAAACACCGTATGAAAGTCCCCCTGGGGGAGAAAATTGAAATTCACGATATTTATGGCCGCCACATTCGGCAGCTCCTGGTAGTCCTGCCCTGCCTCAAGACTCCGCGTGTACTCGCGGCTCCAGTAAAAGAGACTCCGCCGGTCCATGTTACCCAAATTCCGGAGCTGCACCTCAACATTGACCCTGGAGCCGTCCCCCAGCACCGCCCGGACATCCAGTATGCTGGTCTTATCCCCTATGACCCCGGCGCTGAAAGTCTTGTTTCCCAGAATCTCCACCGATACGGCCCGGCGTTCCCCGCCGCGGCCCAGAACGGCGTTCAGAAAGCCCAGAAGCTGCTCCTCATCGCCCTTCTCCCCCATGACCTTGAAAAAAAGAAAATCGTTGAGCGGATTCAGCCGTTCCATCACCCGGTTCCCTCAGTAGGCGGAAAGAATGTCCAGGAGCCGCTCTTGGCTGATGGACCGCAGGAAATTCGCCAGCCGGGGGCCCTGATCCTTCCCGATAAGCGCCTGGTAGGCCGCCCGGAAAAGTGCCTTCCCCTCGATACCGCAGCGCTCCGCCACCGCGTAGATAGCCTCGGC
>JAISQV010000111.1 GCA_031273985.1 Spirochaetaceae bacterium
GTCCCCGGCGGGGACTACGGCGCCTTTATTGAGCGCCGCACCGGACGCCCGCTTGCGGAGGGGGACATTCTCGATCTTGAGGGAAGGGTCCTGGGGCGGCACCGGGGCGCGGCGCGTTATACCCTGGGCCAGCGGCGGGGGCTCGGCGTTGCCCGGAACGAGCCGCTCTATGTGGCGGCCAAATCCATGGAAAGCAATACCGTAACCCTGGGGCCGGAATCCTCCCTCTATTCGGCGCGGCTCAGCGCCCGCGGCATCAACCTTATCGCCTGTGAGAGCCTGGAACGCCCCCTCCGGGTTACGGCAAAAACCCGCTACCTCCAGAAGGAGGAGCCGGCAACGGCGGAGCAGACCGGGGAGGATTCTTTTACCGTGGTCTTTGACCGGCCCCAGCGGGCCATCACCCCCGGCCAGGCGGTGGTGCTCTATGACGGCGACATCGTGGTGGGGGGCGGGACAATCTCGTAGGCCGGTACAGACTGTGTACTACTTCCTGATGTAGGGCGGCCCGAAGCCCAGCAGCTCCACGATAAAAGCTATGTTCTGCACATCCCCCTCCTCAACGCCCCGGATAAACACCCGCGTCAGCCCCTCGTAGGAATCGCGGTCCGGCGCGAAGCCGGCGTTCCGCAGAGTCGCAAAGGCGTTCTCCGCATTTTGATCCTCCGCAAAGGCCCCCGCCTGAACGATCCAGGCCCCGGTCCCCGTGGCAAAGAGCGGCGCCGAAGGATCGTGAGCGGCGTAATCGTCCCAGCCCAGAGAGCCGGCATCGGAAACCACACCGTCGGGGCTGTCCTCAAACTGCCGCCTCAAGGCGGCTATGCGCTCCTCATCGTCTGCGTCACTGGCAAACTCCCCCGAGAAGCCGTCTGCGGCCCCGCCCGCGGGCGCTTCACCTGGGGATTCATCCGCAAACCCGCCCCCGGAAACAAACTCGCTCACGGGAGCAGCCCCGTCCGCGACCTCGCTTACAGGCCCGCCCGCAGGCGCTTCGCCCAGGGATTCACCCGCAAACCCGCCCCCGGAAACAAACTCGCTCACGGGAGCAGCCCCGTCCGCGACCTCGCTTACAGGCCCGCCCGCAGACCCGCCTGCGGGAGCTTCGCCCGGGGATTCATCCGCAAACCCGCCCCCGGAAATAAACTCGCTCACGGGAGCAGGCCCGTCCGCGACCTCGCTTGCGGGCCCGTCCGCAGACCCGCTTGCGGACCCGCTTGCGGACCCGCTTGCGGGAGCTTCGCCGTATTCCGCCGCGTGGTACGGGGGGCTTTCCGGGGAAAGGCCGCCAAGCGCCGTCCCGGAGGCCGGGTCAGCGGCGGGGGCCTCCCAGACCGTAACCGGAGCGGCCGGGATAAAGGAAGTCTCCGCCGCTTCCTGCGCAAAGACCTGTATCTCCGTGGAACCTAAAAATTCAGCCTGGTAACGGATCATGAGGTGGGGCATGGCGCCGCCGCTGCGAAGCGGAATGATGCGGCTGCCATCCAGAAGGTAGGCCAGATCAAACTGATTGCGGCTCCGGTCATAGGCGAAGCCCAGAATCACCCCCTCCGGGAGGAAGCTCACCTCAAAGGCCCCTGCCTGCGATCCCGCTTCCCCTCGGAGGCCCTCCAGGGAAAGCCCGTGAAGCCTCCCGGCCTCCCCGGAATCGATACGCGTCGGCGTGGAGATGGACTCTTCCTTAACGGTCAGCATCCCGCCATCGGGCAGCGCGGTCTCAACAAAATCCTGCCGGATCAGCACCAGAGGCATGGAAAGATAGTAGGACAATTCGCCAAAACCGGAACCGCCCTCCAGGTACCCCACGATCTCGCGGGTTACCGGCGTTCTGCGGGCCCTGTCGCGCTCGGTAGTCCGGGCCTGCAGCTCCGACTCCAGGGCGCGCACCCGGCTCTGCAATTCCGCGACCGAGGGCCCCTCCTGAGGCTGCGGCGACTCCTGAGGCTGCGGCGCCTCCGCTTCAATCCTGCCGCCGCCGAAGCTGCCGGCCAAGACGACAAACGCAAACAAAACAAGCATCAGGGCTCTGCGAAACATACTACCTCCAAGCCCCCCCAGTGGTATGAAGTATAACCGTTTCCGGCGAATCATTCCAGCGGGGAGCGCAAAGCGTACACCGCAAAGATAAGTGATAAAGGATAAGTGATAAAGGATAAGTGATAAAAGATAAGGGATAAAGGATAAGTGAAGAGAGAAGAGGGGGGCCGAGCCCCCTACGCTCCAAAGGTTTTGGCTGCGCCAAAACGCTTTTCCGCTACCCCCGTGCGGGGGGAGTCCCCCCGCAACGCCCCCGGCTTCTTCCGCGCAAGGGATAGAAGCGGAAAGCTTTTTTGCCCCTTTACGGGGCAAAAAAATTGGAGCGGATAGCCCGGTCCCCGGCGCGTTAGCGCCGGGGATGCGCCCAAATGCCGGAAATTCAATGTCCGTCCGGATCTTAGCGCCGGGTAAGGGCCCGCCAGGGGTTCACGCCGAAGCGCGTCAGGAAGTATATCCAGCCCAGGCCGAAGCCGGCCAGGTGGGTAAGGTGCGCCACCCCGGAGCGGAGGCCGAAGACCGAGGAGAGGAGTTCTATCGCCGTGAAGAGCAGCACCATCACGGGGGCCCTCAGCGGGATGAGGCCCCAGATGTAGATCAGGGCGTCCGGGAAAAGCACGGCAAAGGCCAGCTGGACGGCGAAGATTGCCCCGGAGGCGCCCAGGAGGAGCACCCCGTAGGCGCCGGTGGCAAGGTACACGCCAAAGGAAAAGACCCCCGCCAGAATGCCCGTAAGGAGGTAGTAGAGGAGGAACTCCAGGGAGCCCATGCGGCGTTCCACCTGGCGGCCAAAGATGAAGAGGGCCAGCATATTGAAAAGCAGATGGCTTATCCCGCCGTGGGCAAACATATACGTAACAAACTGCCAGAGACTGCCCCTCAGCACCCCCACCGGATTAAGCGCCAGGTAGAAGGTAAGCCGGGGGTAAAACCACTGCATCAGGTAGACCAGCAGATTCACGCCGATCAGGATCAGCACCACATTGTCAAAACGGTAGCGGAAGGGACGCCGCAAGGGATTCATGATTTCAATATACTAAAGGTACGGGGCTTTTGCAAAATGCCGGTTTATCCGGTTTCCGGGGGACAAAAATCTTTTGACCTGGCGCGTGTTGTGGGGTACGATAGGACAGGGTACGATACGATAGGACACGATAAGGGAGGCAAGCCGGATGGAAAAGTCGGAAACCATGGAACGGATCCACGCCGCATACCTCGTACCGGTGGTGGTCATGGATGAGGCAAAACGGACGGCGGACACGGCCCGCGCCCTGACGGAGGGCGGGATCAAGGTCATGGAGATTACCCTCCGCACGGCCCCGGCCCTGGACGCCATTGCCTGCGCGGTGGAGCAGTGCCCCGAAATGCTCATTGGGGCGGGGACAGTGCTGAACCTGGATCAATGCGCCGGGGCGATAGACCGGGGAGCGGCCTTCATCGTGTCCCCCGGCTACGACAGCGCCATTGTAGACTACTGCCTGGAGAGGGGCGTTGCGGTCTTCCCCGGCTGCGTAACCCCCACGGAGATCACCGCGGCCCTCAAGGCGGGGCTTGATACGGTGAAGTTCTTCCCCGCCAACGTCTACGGGGGAATCAGGGCGATCAAGGCCCTGGCGGCGCCCTTCCCCGCCCTGCGTTTCATCCCCACCGGCGGCGTTGATCTGGGCAATGTAGCGGAGTACGTTCATCCCCAGGTCTTTGCCATAGGCGGCGGCTGGCTTTGCGAGCGGCAGTTGGTCAATTCCGGCGGCTACGACGCCATAACCCGGACCTGCCGTACCTCGGTGGAGCTGGTAAAAAAGTACCGGAACCAGTAAGGCCCGGACGGGGCAGGAATTCTAAGTTTAACATGACAGGACGCCTTAAAAAATTACCGGGGGTCCTGTCAGCCGGGAAAAATATGGGGCCCCCCGGAGGTGCCCCCCATATTTCTTCCCGGTCGAGACCG
>JAISQV010000175.1 GCA_031273985.1 Spirochaetaceae bacterium
TCCCGGCCCCCAAAACCGGACCCGGGGCGGCCCGATCAGGAGGTGCTCCTCACCCTGGAGGAAGCCCTGCCCATGGACACCCCGGGGGAACTGGTGGTCCTGGCGGGGGCCCGATCCGAGCCGGACTGGCTCGGCTCCAAGGAAGACCGGGTTTTCCGCTTCCATACCCTGCTTCCCTTTCGGTTTAACACGGCGGAGGCGCGATCCTACGCTTCCCCCCGGACAGAGCAGGGGGCCTCCATCCCCATACGGCTCTCCTTTAGCCACCCCGTGGACCCCGCCGCCGCCGAAGGGGCCTTTTCCGTGGCCGGCCTTCCCCCGCTTACGGCGGAGAACGTCCATGTCTACGGGAACATGGTGGTCCTCAACCGGCTGCCCCTGGAATACCAACGGGCCTACCAGGTGCGGGTTTCCCCGGAACTGCGGGACCTCTGGGGGCGGTCCCTGGGGCAGGAGGCCGCCGTAAACGTCGAGGTGGGGGAGGCCAACAGCTATGTGTATATCGGCAGCCAGGGATCGCGGATGCTGGAGGCGGGTTTCCCTCCCCAGGTGGTGTGGGAGGCCCAAAATCCCCTCTCCCTTAAACGGGGCATCCGGGGCGCGGCGGGCCCCTACGAGCGGATTTCCGCCGGGGCGCTGGGGGATATGGACCCGGCCTCGTTCCCCCGGAACGCCAAGGGCTATTTTATGGAGGACCTTTCCCCCTTCCTGGGTCCCGGCGGCAAGGGGAGCGCCGCCCTGGGCTGGGAGTACGAGACCTCCTCAAGCTGGCAGAAAGACAGGGTGACGAAGAACGCCGCCTGGCTTACGGTGCAGGTTACGGATATTGGCCTTACGGTCCGCTACGGTTATAACAAGGTCCTGGTCTGGACCTCCCGGCTTTCCACCGGGGCGCCCCTGGCGACCGCCGGGGTAAGGCTTCTGGCGGGGACCGGGGTGGTTCGGGAGGGGCGGACCGACGACCGGGGCCTGGCGGTGTTTGAGTTCCCCCCGGGGGCCTTCACCGCCCTGTTTAGCGATCCTCTGAACGATCCCGCGGCGAACCTCTCCAGCGGCGGCGGGAGCGGGGGCCGGGGCCTCCGTATCCGGGTGATCGAAGGGGGCGGCGCCGGGGCCGGGGGGGACGAGGTTGAGTTCATCCCCAACGACAGCCACAACCTCTGGCGCTTCGGGGTGGACGCCGCGGTTTCTCCCTTTAAGGCGGAGGAGGAGCGGCGGGTGATCTTCCTTTTCACCGACCGGGGGCTCTACCGGCCGGGGGAAACCCTGAGCTTCCGGGGCATAGACCGGAGCCTCCTGGGGGGACAGTACCGCCCTTACCAGGGACCCTACTCCGTCGAGGTGAGCAGCGGCGCCTACGGGGCCCCGGTGATCGCCTCCCTGGAGGGGACCACCACGGAAAACGGAGGGGCCCACGGCGCCTTCAGCCTCCCGGTCGACCTGGAACCGGGGCGCTATACCCTGCGCTACAAACGGGGCGGGGCGGAGGAGGCTATCAGCTTTCTGGCGGCGAACTTTGAGCGCCTCCGGGTCTCCGCTTCCCTGTCCTTCCCGGAGATCCTCGCCTACCAGGGGGAGACCCTGACGGGGCATTTTTCCGCGGCCTACCTGGCCGGGGGCGTGCTGGCGGGGGCCCCCTATTCCTATTACTGGACCCGGGAGCCCGCGGCCTTTAACCCCGGCGGCCCCTGGCAGCGCTGGTCCTTCGGACCCGAGCTTTCCGACAGCCGCTATTTTGCGGGCCGGGGGGAGGGGGCCCTGGGCCCCGACGGCAGCGCCGCCATATCGATCCTGCCCCCGGCGGACGGCATCGAGGGGGCGCTCTACCGTTACCGCCTGGAAGCCTCAGCCCAGGACGCGGCCCGGCAGGAGGTCTCCGGCCGGGGGGCCGTGATGGTCCACCCGGCGGCCTTTTACATCGCCGCCCGGCTGGATAAGGGCGCCGCCCCGGCGCTTTCGGGGGGGCTCCCCGCGGGGGACGGGGCCTCCCGGCCTTCGGCCTACTTCCTCCCCGCCGGGGAGGGGGCCGCCCTCAGCTGGGCCCTGGTTTCCCCTGAGGGCCTGCCCTACACGGGGCCCTTGGCCGGGGAGGATGCCCTGGAGATCCGGCTTATCCGCCACGACTGGAAACAGGCCCGGCAGGCGGGGATCGGGGGCCGGGTGAACCTGCTTTGGGAGCGGGTGGAGGAACTGATGGAGGAGCGGCGGGTGGAGCCGGGGGAATACGCCGGGAGCTTCTCCTTTAAGCCGGACCAGGCCGGTCAATGGGAGATCCGCCTGCGGCGCCGGGATCAGCAGGGCCGGCCGGCGCTTACCCGGCTGAGCTTCTACGTGAGCGGCGCGGGCTGGGCGCGCTGGGGTTCGGGGGACGTGGATCAGATCACCCTGACCACGGACCGCGCCCGGTACGCGCCGGGGGAGAGCGCCCAAATCCTGGTCCGCTCCCCCCTCCCCAGGGGCAGATACCTCCTTACCGTTGAGCGGGAGGGGATCATCTCCGAAAAGGTCATCGAACTGGAGGGCTCCGCCCGGACCATCGACATTCCCATCGAGGAATCCTTTGTGCCCCTGGTGTACGTCGCCCTCTCATCCTATACGGTCCGCTCCGGCCCCCCGCAAAACAGCTACTACGAGCCGGACCTGGACAAACCCAAGGGGATCTTCGGCCTCGTAAGCCTCCCGGTGGATACCGCCGGCCGCCGCTACACCATCGAGATTGAACCCGCCAAGGGGGTGTACGGCCCCGGGGAGGAGGCGGAGCTGCGGCTGAAGCTGAGCCTGAACGGGAAACCCGCGCCGGGGACAGAGCTGAGCTTCATGGCCGTGGACCGGGGGGTGGTGGACCTTATCGATTACCATGTGCCGGACCCCCTGGCCTATTTCTACGCCCCCGAAAATTTCCCCCTGGGGGTGCGGGGGGCGGACAGCCGCTCCCTGCTCATCGACCCCGTAACCTATGCCCTTTCGGACCTCCAGGGCGGGGAGGGTGAGGACAGCTCCAAGCTGGAGGAGCGCAAGGACTTCCGGCCCACCGCCGTGTTCGAGCCCTACCTCCTTACCGGCGCGGACGGCACGGTAACCGTCAAATTCCGCCTCCCCGATTCCCTGACCACCTACCGCTGTACCGCCGTGGCCGCGGGGCGGGAGACCTTCGGCCTGGCGGAGCGGGACCTTCCGGTCAGCGCCCCCCTCACCGCCGTGGCGGCCCTTCCCCGGAAACTGCGCTGGCGGGACACCGGCGCGGTCTCCCTGATCCTGAACAACCTGTCGGGGGAGGAGGCGGAAGCCCGGGTTTCCCTGGCGGTCGAGAGCCTCCCCGGGGCTTCCGGCGTCCCCTGGGACCAGGTCCTGGAGGTGGACGGCGAGGCCGAAAAGACCCTGCGGATTCCGCCGGGGGCCTCCCGGGAGGTCTCTTTCCTGATCGCCGCGGTGGGTTCCGGGGAAGGGCGGCTGAGCTTTACCCTCCGCTCCTCCACCGGGGTAAACGAGCGGATCATCAGAACCCTGAGGGTGGACCGGCCGGTGGTCTACGAGACGGTCAGCGCCATCGGCAATTTGGGGCCCGACGACGGCTTTACCGAGGAAGGGCTGGTCATCCCCTCCCTGGTTCCCGAGGGGACCGGGACCCTTTCGGTGGCCCTCTCCGCCTCCCGGCTGGCGAACCTCAGGGAAGCCCTGGGCTATTTGCTGGACTATCCCTACGGCTGCCTGGAACAGCGGACCGCCGCGCTCCTCCCCCTGATCGCCTTTGGGGATCAGCTTGGGCGTTTCGGCCTGGACAGCCCCGTGGGGGACCCGAAAAAGTTGATTGAGGAGGAGCTTGCCCGGCTGGGTAAGAACCAGCTTGCCGACGGCTCCTACCCCTACTGGCCGGGGGGGCAATACGGCAGTCTGTTTGTCAGCCTGAGGATGGCCCACATCGCGGCCCTGGCCAGGGACAAGGGGTACCAGGCGGCGCTGGACATTCCGGCCCTGCTCCGTTACATCGGCGGCGCCGAAGCCGCCCGGCAGGAAATCGCCGCCGACCCCTTCCTCCGGGCTTACGCCCTGTGGGTAACGGCCATGCACGGGGAGCGGGTGGGGAGCGAAATCACCGGCTTTTTGCGGGGCGGGGACAACCCCGGCGCGGCGGCCCTGGGCGCGGCGGGCCTGGCGGCGCTGGAACTGGGGATGCGGGACGCGGCCCTTTCCGCCCGGGACCGGATCAAGACCTTTATCCGCCCCGGAGCCCGGACCCTGGATTTAGGCGGCGCGGCCGGCGCCCAGCTCTGGGACCAGGATACGGATCGCTATGCCCTGGCGCTGATGCTTTTCCACGCCCTGAGCCCCGAAGACGATATGACCGGCCGCCTGGCCGCGGCCCTCCTGGAACGGCAGCGCCGGGGCATCTGGTCCAACACCGCCTCCTCCTACTGGGCGGTCCTCGCCTTCGCCCGGATCGCTGAGGCTGAAGTCTCTGAGACTGAAGCTTCCGCCGCTGGAAACGCCGCCGGGGACAGAGCCGCCGGGACCGAAACCTCCGGGGAAGCCCCGCCCCTCCGGTTAAGCCTGGGGGGAAGCCCCCTGGCCGCCTGGGAATTCCCCTCCCTTACCGCCGCCCCCCTCTCCCTCAGCCGGAGCTTCCCGGAACTCCCCGGGGACCTTCCCCGGGACACCCTGCTCCCCCTGCGGATAGAGCGGACCGGCGGCGCCGGGCGGCTGTTCTACACCGCAAGCCTCCGTTACGGCGTCCCCGCGGAGCTTGCCGGCCCCCGGGACGAAGGCCTGGGGGTCTTCGCCGAAACCCTGGACGAGCAGGGGAAGACCGTTTCGGACGGCCGCCTTGTTCCGGGGAAAACCTACACCCGCCGGGTGGTGGTTTCAAGCTCCCGGGACCGCACTTTCCTGGCCCTCCGCGCCCCGGTTCCCTCCGGGGCGGAGATCCTGGACGCCCTGTTTGTAACCAGTTCCACCCGCCCCCCGGCGGAGGAAAGGGAGGAAGCCCAGCTGCGGCTTGCCGAAGGCCGCGCCGCCTCCGCCGAACCCTACCCCGCCGCCGAATCCGCGCCGGTCCGCTTCATCATGGACGACGAGGTCCGTTTCCACTGGGACCGCTTCCCCGCGGGGAGGCGGGAGGTCCGTTTCCGCTTCCGGGCGGTGATGCCCGGCGTCTACCCCACCCCGCCGGCCCAGGCGGAATGTATGTACGAGCCGGAAGTCCTGGGCCGCGCCGCAGGTGAACTGATACGGATAATTAAGAGCGAAAAGTGAACCCGGACGGAAAAGTATAAAAGTATATGCGTATACTTAGGACTAAACGCATGATTTTGAAGAGATCAACCACGGATAACACGGATGGACACGGACAAAAGCAAGAATTTCGATCAAAAAGTCCGTGTTGTCTGTGTCGTCCGTGGTTAAATTGCTTTGCGGTGGGCTTGTCACTTCTCATGGTTGATCTGCTTCTTCTCTTTCTCCCCTATCCTGAACTGGAGGCCTACCGGACCCGGTCCCGGGGCCTGGTGATCCGGGACCGGAACGGCAGTGTACTCCGGGTTGCGCCTGCCCGGGACGGGGTAAAACGGGAGTGGGCCGCTCCGGAGGATATTCCCGCCGGGGCGGTCCGGGTTTTTATCCGCGCCGAAGACCGGCGGTTCTATTTTCACCCCGGAGTTGACCTTATTTCCGTGGCCGGGAGCGCCCTGCGGAATCTCCGGGCAGGGCGAGTGGTTTCCGGGGCTTCCACCATCACCATGCAGCTTGCCCGGCTTATCCGGCCCCGGGACGCGAACCTTCCGGGGAAGATCGGCGAAGCCTGGGACGCCCTGCGGCTGGAGGCCCGGCTGTCAAAGCGGGAGATCCTTGAACTCTGGCTGAACGGCATCCCCTTTGGGAGTAATATCGAGGGGGTTCCCGCCATGGCCCGGGCCCGGTTCGGTATCTCCGCGGCCCGGTTGGACGATAGCCGGGCGGTGCTCCTGGCGGTGATCCCCCGCCGACCCGCCCGCTACGATCCGGCCTCCGATCCCGAAGCCGCGGTCGCGGCGGCGGCCGCTCTGGCCCTCCGCTGCCGCCTGGGGCTGAGTGAAGCCGCCATCCGGGAAGCCGCCCGGGAGGCTTCCCGCCGGGATGTGCCGCAAAAGGCCCCCTTTTACGCCCCCCATTTTACCGAACGGCTGATCTCGATGCGGCTCGGTTCCCCGGCGGGAAACGAACCGGGGAAGAGGCCGGGAAACGGCGGGGCCCTGCGGACCACCCTGGACCTGGGGCTCCAGTCCTACGCGGAGGAGCGGCTTGAGGCGGAACTGGCCATGCTGGCCCATAACCGGGTGAGCACCGGGGCGATTTTAGCCATAGAGAACGAAACCGGGGCGGTCCGGGTTTACGTAGGTTCCGCCTCCTGGTTTAACGAAGATCGGGGGGGCAAGATAGACGGAGTCCGGGTCCTCAACCAGCCCGGGTCCTGCCTCAAACCCTTCCTCTATGCCCTGGCCCTGGACAGGGGTTTCAGCCCCGCCGATGTCCTCCCGGACCTTCCCACCATTTTCGGCGGCGGCGAAGCCTACATCCCCGCCAATTTCAACCGCCGCTTTAACGGCCCGGTCCGTTTCCGGGTAGCCCTGGCATCGTCCCTCAACATCCCTGCGGTGCAGCTCCTGGAACGCCTGGGGGTGGGGGCCTTCGAGGACTACCTCCTCTCCCTGGGCTTCGATTCCCTTGCCCCAAAAGCCGGCAGCCACGGTACGGGACTCGCCCTGGGTAACGCCGAAGTCAGCCTTGAGGAATTGGTCCGGGGCTTTTCGGTTTTCCCCCAGGGCGGTTCCCTGGGGGCTCTGCGATGGGTGGAAGGAGAAGGTGAAGCGGAAGCGGAAGGTGAAGCCAACCCGGCGGGAGTTTCCGGCGGGGAACGGCCCCCGGAGGAAGTTTCCGGCAAGAACCCGGACCGGCGGGTGATGTCCCCCTACGCGGCGGCGCTTATCGCGGACATCCTCTCCGACCGGGCAAGCCGCTTTGCCGGTTTCGGCCCCGCCCCGGCTCTGGCCACGGAATTCACCGCCATATTCAAAACCGGAACCGCCAATCAGTTTCAGCATATCTGGGCTTTAGGGGCCACCAAAGATTTTACCGTAGGGGTGTGGATGGGGAACTTTTCCGGGGAAACCGTGGTAGGCCGTACCGGCAGTTCCATCCCCGCCCGGATTGCCGCGGATCTTTTGACCGCCCTGGAACAATCCGTCGGCCATCCCCGGAGCCGGGAGCCGGAGAACCCCCTTCCCGGCCTTGCGGAAGAAGTCAGGATCTGCGCCCTTTCGGGCATGGCCGCCACCGCGGCCTGCCCCGGAACCCTGGGGGAGTGGATCCCCCGGGACCGCCTCCCCCGGCCCTGTTCCTGGCACGGCGCGGGACCGGTCCGGTATCCCCCGGAATACCAGGCCTGGATCGCCGAACGGTTCCGCGCCGGGGGCGTCCGGCGGGAAGGCTCCGGCCATATCCGCATCCCCGTCCCCGGCTCGGTGTATTACCTGGACCCCGGCCTGCCGCCGGAAGCCCAGGCCCTGCGGGTGGAAACCACGGGCTTCAGCCCCGGCGCCCTGGTCTACGCCGGTGGCCTGCTTGCGGGGAACCTCAACCCGGCGGGCGTTTACGTGCTGCCCCTAAGCCGGGGCCAACAGCGGATATCCGTGGAGGATGAGGCGGGGAACAGCGCCTCGGTGGAATTTGAAGTACGATGAGGATAGGGAATAGGGAGTAGGGAGAAGTGAAGAGAGAGAGGGAGGGGCGGTTTCCATGCGGGCAATCCGGGCGGGAGGCTTTTCGTCCGCCCCCCTGCGCTTCAGCCTTCGGCTTCCGCTGCCCCCCGGGTGTACGCATTAGGGACGCTCCGGCAGATCCGCAAACCGCCCCCCTTGTTTCGCTTTCCGGTACTTCCTTTCTCCCCAGGCCAGCAGCGCCGCCAGGCCATACCCGGCAAAAGACGAGATCAGCCGGTCAAGCAGGTTCACCGGAATACGGGAACCAATCTCCACGATTACCGCCGAAAGATTTCTTCGTATCAGGGCGGGCTTGAAATTCAGTTC
>JAISQV010000153.1 GCA_031273985.1 Spirochaetaceae bacterium
TTTTTGAGGGAAAGTAGACTATTGCTTCGATAACCTATCCTGAATCTACAAGAATCCCCGTAATTCGCGGGTTTAGGGTGGAAGAAGCTACGATTTCAGGCGAAAAGTCCGTGAGGTCTGTGTGGTCCGTGGTTAAATTTCTTTGGCCTTGAAACCCTTGCGTAACTTGAGTTACTAAAATTCCGCAAAAGAGGGAAAGCAACTTTGTTGCCCATCCCCCGCGCTTCAAAGCCTGCGGCTTTTCCGCTTCCCCCTCTGCGGGGGGAGCCTGAAGAACAGCCGCAGACTGTCTACAGATAAATTTTACTTGCCCCGGCGCAAGTAAATTCCCTGTTTACCATAAATACCCTCTGCCTTTATGCGCCGTCACCCCCCGCAACGCCCTCAAAGAAAGTAAAGGAAGCCCAAGCAATTATGAAGAATATGGAGGGTCTCCCCATACAGGTTATTGATACCATTACTGATACGGTTTACCCCTCCTAACTTTTTAGTCTTTCTCTTTGAGCAGCGCATCGTTATTGAGGACTTTGAAGGAGACGGCCTTGGGGGAGAGGGCGTGGCGCACAACGATGCCTTCTTTGTCGAGGCCGCTGGGGTATTTGCCCCGGGCTTTTTCCAGCAGCTCCTCCAGGGTGTAGGCGAAGCTCTCGCCCCGCTCTTCCAGGGGGACGAAGGGGAGGCCGAGGGAGGCGCAGACCTCTAGGGCCTGGTCGTAGGGGAGGTAAGCGCCTGAGTCCCAGTCTTTGACGTCGAAGACGTACCACGCGGGGGCGCTCAGGCGGAGGCGGTTTTTTTGTATGCCCGGCCCGCAGAGTTCGCCGGTGAGGACTATGTTTTTTCCGAGGGCCGGAAGTTTTTCCTTGAGGCCGTATTGGTAAACCGGCGTCCAGTAGAGGGCGTCCGGCTCGTCTTTGATTTCCTTGTTACGGCTGCAACAGCCGATTTTTCCGTCTATGTAGTAGACGATGGCGGAGGTGCCGTCCATTTTGGTGGTGATGTACCAGGGTTTGCCCCGGAGTTCGCCGAGGAGTTCGAGCGCCGACTGTATGCGTATCTCGTCGGAGGCGGGGATTCCGTTGGGCCGGTCGCCGATCATCGTCCCGCCGGCGCCGGAGGTTTCCGGGATGTACCATTTCCTGACGCCGAGTTTTTCGGTTACATCGCTGCCTTCGGCGGAGCCTTCGAGTTCGGGGAAGAGGGAGAGGGACAGGAAGAGGCCCTGGGACAGCTGGCCCCGCATCTTGGCGGTGCGGATGCGGAAGCCCTGGCCGTTGTCCGGGTTTTCGCGGTACGAGGAGTTCCGCAGGAATTCGTAGCGGGGGTCGACGGGGAGGAAGCTGTCCACCTCGAAGTAGACGCCCAGGTCCCCCTCCTTGAATTCGCCTTTCTTGACCACGCACTGCCAGCCCATGATCCGCGCCGCCTCAAGAAAGTCCGAATCGGGAATCGCCGTTACGGCCTTGACTCTTTGAATGGTAACCAGTGCGCGCATGGCGGTCCTCCTTGGGGATTTAGATTATACTAGAAATTTGTGCATAATGTCGTATGATGTCAAGGAAAAAATTCGATTCAGAATAGGGGCGCATCCCCGCCGCACACGGCGGGGACCGGGCTATCCGCTCCAATTTTTTTTGCCCTATCGGGGCAAAAAAAGATTTCCGCTTCTATCCCTTGCGCGGGTAAAAAATTTGCCGGTTTTACTCCGGGGCGCTGAAGGTTACGCTTATCCTGGTTCCCTCGTCTTCGCGGCTGTCCAGGCTTATCTCGCCGTGGTGCAGGAGGGCGATGTGTTTGACGATGGCCAGCCCCAGCCCCGTCCCGCCGGTCTTCCGGGAGCGGGATTTATCAGTCCGGTAGAAGCGCTCGAAAACCTTGTCCTGGGCCTCCCTGGGTATGCCTATGCCCGTGTCGGACACGGAGAGGGATACGCGGCCCCCGTCCCGGCTGATTTCCACCCGCACCGTTCCGCCGGGCTTGTTGTACTTGATCGCATTGTCTATGAGATTGTAAAAGAGTTCGGCCATCATGGTGCGGTTGGCCCTTATCACGGCCTCCCCCCCGCCAAGGCGCACCGAAACGCCGTGTTCCGCCGCCTTGCGGCTCAGCACTTCCACGGACTCCCGGGCCGCCAGGGCAAGGTCAACTTCCTCGAAGGGGCCGTCGCTCTTACCCTCGTCCATCTGGGAAAGCACCATGACATCCTTGACCAGCGCGATGAGGCGGGCGGTTTCGTCCTTGATTTTCCTGATAAAGGCCGGTTTGTCGGATTCCGCCACCATGCCGTTGTCGAGCATTTCGGCATAGCCGGACATACTGGTGAGGGGCGTCGCCAGTTCGTGGGAAACATTGGCGGTAAATTCCCGGCGCAGTTTTTCCGCCTTTTTGAGCTGCGTCAGGTGGAGGGCTATCTGTTCCCGCTGGTCCGCAATGGCCGCCACGAGGGGCCTTAATTCCTCGTAGGGGGGCGTGGACAGGGTGTTGAAGCGCATATTGTTGATGGGCGCCACCAGGCGGTTCGTGAGGTGTTTCGCGGCAGCGTAGCCGGCGAGCATGACGAGCAGCACCATGGCGGCCATTACCGGCAGGGCGCTGAAGAAGACGGAGAATACGCTGGCCGTTGTCCGCGCGGTCCTCAGCACATGGCCGTCTTCCAGCCTCAGAGCGTAGTAAAAGGTTTCCTGTTCCAGGGTTTCCGAGAAGCGCCTGCTTTCGCCGGAGCCCGAGAGCAGGGCCTCCCGGATCTCCTCCCGGTCCCCGTGATTCGGGAGTTGCGGCGGCACGGCGCGGCCCGTCCCGGCGGCGTTGTCCCACAGCACGGTCCCGTCCGGGGCAACGAGGGTTACGCGCACCGCGCCCGCCGCCCCGGAGGCGCCGAGGAGGTCCAGGGCCGCCGGGGAACGCGCGAAGGCTTCGGCCCGGCTCCGGATCTCCGCTCTTGCGGCGGCGCTAAGACGGCGGTAAAAGACCAGGCACAGCGCCGAGGACGCCAGCAGCAGGCTCAGGGCCAGGAGGGAGAGAATCGAGAGGTATATGCGTTTTTTGATGCTGGGCGCCGCCGGGGTTTCCGGGGCCGCCGCGTTACCGGGCTCATTCATCGATCTTGTACCCCACATTGCGGACAGTTTTTATCATTTCCCCCCGGCTGCCCAGTTTTTGCCGCAGGGACTTGATGTGCATATCGACGGTTCTGCTTTCGCCGGGGTATTCCAGCCCCCACACCTGGGTAAGCAGGGTGTCGCGGTTCAACACTATTCCCTTGTTGCGCATGAGGTAGTACAGCAGTTCAAATTCGGTATAGGTCAGGGTGATTTCCCGCCCCTCCGCATGAACGCTGCGCCGTTCCGGGGAGAGGGTTAAGCCGGCGGCGGCTATTTCTCCGGGGCCCCTGTCCTCCGGGGCAGCCCGGCGCAGCACGGCCCGGATCCGGGCTATCACTTCCATGACGGAGAAGGGCTTGGTGATGTAGTCGTCGGCCCCCAGGTCGAGGCCCTTGACGCGGTCATGCTCCGCGCCCTTGGCGGTAAGCATGATCACCGCTATGGGGGCCGTCTTTTCCCGGGCCTTGAGTTTTTTGAGCACCGCGATGCCGTCCTCGCCGGGCAGCATGATGTCCAGCAGCACCAGGCCGGGGTTCGCCGCCTCAAGGCCGGCGAAGAATGCCGCGGCCTCGGCGTAACCGGAGGCGTCAAAGCCCGCCTGATTCAGGGCATAGAGGATCAGTTCCCTGATATTGTCGTCGTCCTCCACCACGTATATTTTGTACACGCCTTTCTCCCATCATGGTATAACACGTTCCCGCCCCCGCGCCCACCCAGGGACAGAGCCCCCCAATGTCAACAAGTTAAGAAATTTTGGCCACAGATTTTAACGGATTAAGAAGATTATGAAACCGAAGATCCGCATAATCCGTGTAAATCCGCGGGCTGCTTTTGTTTTCCTACCGCTTAACTTGTTGACTGTGCCCGGCCCCCCTCCCCTCTTTTCCCCGCTCAGCCGAATTTCCCGGTAACGTAGGCCGCGGTGCGCCGGTCCCCGGGCCGGGAAAAAACAGTATCGCTGTCGCCGTATTCGACCACTTCGCCCAGAAGGAAGAACGCAGTTTTACTGCTGATCCGCCGGGCCTGCTGCATGTTGTGGGTAACGATAACGATGCTGTAGCGGTCCCGCAGTTCCAGGAGCAGTTCTTCTATTTTTCCCGTGGAGAGGGGGTCCAGGGCGCTGGTGGGCTCGTCCAGGAGCAGGACGTCCGGCGACACGGCCAGAGCGCGGGCTATGCAGAGCCGCTGCTGCTGCCCGCCCGAGAGGTCCGGCGCGGGTTTTCTGAGCCGGTCCTTTACTTCTTCCCAGATGGCGGCGCCCTTGAGGGAGTCCTCCACGATGCGGTCCAGTTCCTGTCTTGCCTTTATCCCGTGGGTCCGGGGGCCGAAAGCGATGTTGTCGTACACGCTCATGGGAAAGGGGTTGGGTTTTTGGAAGACCATGCCCACCCGCCGGCGGAGCAGGCTGGGGTCCATGTCGCCGCCGTACACGGGCTCGCCGAAGAGCATTACGTCACCGGAAATGGCGCAGTTCTCCACAAGATCATTCATGCGGTTGAGGGTCTTGAGCAGGGTGCTCTTCCCGCAGCCCGAGGGGCCGATGAAGGCGGTAATTTGTTTTTCCCCTATGTCCATGTCTATGTCTTTCAGGGCCAGAAAATCCCCGTAGCGCAGGTTGAGCCCCTTTATTTCAAAACAGTTCATGGTTCACCCCAGTTCTTCCCACAAGGGGCTGGCCGCCCGCTCCGGGAGGGCCTTGATGACCCAGCGGGGGCTGCGCCGTGAGCGCAGTGTGCCGGAGGTTTCGCGGGTCTTTCCGATACTGCCTGTCAGGGCGGCGGATGCGAAGTTTATCAGGATGACCACCGCCAGTAATACTACCGCTGTCGCGTAGCCTTCGTTGACATGGAGGCCCTCGCCGGAAAGGGCGTACATATGGACCGAGAGGGTCCGCGCCGACTGCATGGGGCTGCCGGGGATCCGCGCCACCGTTCCGGCGGTGTAGATGAGCGCCGCCGTCTCCCCGGTGATGCGGCCTATGGAGAGCATGACCCCGGCTGCAATGCCCCGGGCGGCGGCGGGGAGAACCACGGCAAAGACTGTGCGGAGCCGGCCCGCTCCCAGGGCGAAGGAGCCTTCGCGGTAAGAATCGGGAACGGATCTGAGGGCTTCCTCGGCGGAGCGTATGATCAGGGGCAGTATCATGATGGAAAGGGTGCAGGTCCCCGCCAGAACGGAGAAGCCCATCCTGAGAAAGGTAACGAAAAAGAGAAGGCCGAAGAGGCCGTATACAATCGAAGGGATGCCCGACAGGGTTTCTGTCATGAGGCGTATCAGGGAAACTACGGGGCTTCCCCGGCGGGCATACTCGGCAAGGTAGATCGCCGCGAAAAGGCCCAGGGGGAAGGCTATGGCCAGGGAGAGGGCGATCACGATGCAGGTGGACACCAGGGCCGGGAGGAGGGAGACATTTTCACTGTTGTAGACCGGGGCAAAGAGCGCCGGTGTCAGGTGGGGAATACCCTTGACGAGGATGAAGCCCACGATGTAGAGGAGCACCCCGCAGGTCAATCCCGCCGCGGTCCAGGTTACGATGCGCAGAAATACTTCCTCAAATTTAAATTTCTTTTTTGCTTTTTTCTTCATCGTTTTTTCTTCATCCTTTCTTCCTCCCGGCAAGAAGGGCAAAACTGAAATTGATGAGCAGGATAAACACGAAGAGCACCACGCCGGTGGCGATCAGCGCCTCCCGGTGGAGCTCCGCAGCGTAGCCCATTTCAATGACAATGTTTGCCGTCAGGGTTCTGAGTCCCTTAAACGGGGAGACGGGCATACGGGCCTGGTTGCCCGCCACCATGATCACCGCCATGGTTTCCCCCACGGCCCGGCCCACCCCGAGGACCACCGCGGCCAGCACGCCGGATTTGGCGGCGGGCAGGACGGCGAAAAACACCGCCCGGTAGTGCCCCGCGCCCAGGGCCAGGGCCCCTTCGTAGTATTCCTCCGGTACGGCCCGGATGCTGCTTTCCGAGATGCTGATCACCGTGGGCAGGATCATGATGCCGAGGAGCAGGCAGGCGGAAACCATGCTGTTACCCAGGAGGGGCACGATGGCTATCATGCCGAAGAAGCCGTAGACCACCGAGGGTATCCCCGCCAGGAGGTCCACCAGGGGTTTGGCCACGCGGTAAACCCCGGCAGGGCAGCGGGAGAGAAACACCGCCGCCAGCACCCCTACGGGCGCCCCGATCAGCGCCGCCCCGGCGGTTACCGAAAGGCTGCCCAGGATCATGGGGAGTATGCCGAAGCGGGGCGGGGTGTCCGCCGGGGACCATTCCGTGCCGAGGAGGAAGCGGAGCACGCCGATCTTCCCCATGGCCGGGAGCCCCCCCCGGAAGAGGAAGACGCAGATCAGGGCCACCGCCAGCAGGGAAAAGAGGGCGGCGCAGAAAAACACCCCGTCCATCCTTTCCCGCATGGCGGCGCGCCGCCTCCGGGTAAACTTCACGGCAGGCCCCCGGACGCGGCTCACGGTACGAGGGCGCTCCACAGGGTCGTTTCGCCGGTGAAAACCGACTTCACCTGGGCCCGGCTGAGGTTGCCGAGGGGGTTGCGCTTGTTCACGATCACCGCAAGCCCGTCTATGGCTATCTGTATGGAGCTAAGATCCCGGAGTTCGCTTTCCCGGAGTTCCCGGCTGGCCATGCCTATATCGCAGACGCCGTTGATCGCGGCGCTTATGCCGGCGGAAGAATCGCTCATCTGGATCTCAATCACCGCCGCGGGGTTTACCAGCGCGTAGGCTTCCGTGAGTTTTTCCATCAGCGGCGTTACCGAGGAGGAGCCGGCCACGACTATCCTGCCCGCCGGCCTGGTCCCGCTGAAGGCCGGGGCGCTGGCATTGACGGGGATGTAGCTCTGAGCCGCTATGGCCTGGCCCTCGGCGGCGAGGATGAAGGCGATAAAGTCCCTGGCCAGGGGGGAAACATTCGCCCTTACGGCAATATTGAAGGGCCGGGAAATGGGGTAGGTCCCGTTCTTGACGTTGGCCGTGGTGGCCGCGACGCCTTCAATGGACAGGGCGGCAACGGTGTCGTTCAGGGAGCCCAGGGAGATGTAGCCTATGCCGTAGGTATCCCCCGCTATGTTCAGCATCATGACTTCCGTCTGGTTGGCAATGACCGCCTCCCTGGTGGTGGTGTCCCGCCGGGTCCCGTCCGCGCCGCGCACCTCTATGCCGAAAAGTTCGATAAAAGCGCCCCTGGTGCCGGAACCGTCCTCACGGGACACCACGTTGATGCTCCGCTGGGTATCAAAGGCGGCGGCGGAATCTTCGCTCCGCCCCCTCGCGGAAATTCCCAGCGCCGGCAGGGCCAAAAGCAGCAAGATACCGCTTATCTTTTTCATGTAAACCTCCATAATGGTACTCCGGGG
>JAISQV010000166.1 GCA_031273985.1 Spirochaetaceae bacterium
GGCACGGAAGGGCAGACCCAGAAGGAATATTACGGCCTCAGGGACGGGATGCTGTTCTTTATCGGAGGCAATTTTAAATGGTAGACAAGCCGCGTTGCGGCCTGAAATATTTCAAGGCGGGGCCGTTGGGCCCCGCACGCAAGGAGCGTTACTATGTTTCTTTTTAAGCCGGAATTCCGGAGAAAAGCAGGAGTGCGGACTGCCATGACCCTGCTGAGCCTGTTGATCTTCACGGCCCCCTGTATGTCCTGTGACAACGGAACGGGGCCGGAGGGGGGCGACTATGACACCGCCACCGCCAGGGTAGATTATAACGATGCAAACCGCGCCGTGTTCTTCGATTTTTCCACCGGAGAAATCACCGAACTTGACCACGACTTCTTTGACATTGCCATTAATGCCGGCGGCAATATTATCGCCAACAGCGGCAGCTACGGCAGCGGGGTGCAGGTATACAAGACCACATCAACAGACATAAGCGGAAATTTTTCCGCCAGTGAGTCTCTTGTCAAGGAATATACCTTCAGGGAGGGCGTAAACCTCTACGATTACCAACAAACCGAGGCGAATCCCATAGAGGATTTAGGTATGGCGCCGTCAAAGGTATACTTGATAAAAGTACAATACGGCAGTGCTGCGGAAGAATACTTCAAAGTACAGTTTGCGATGAAGATGCCCGGCGCGGGCGGTTATGCAGGGCCTCCGGCATACGTTGTGACGGCAGTTCCCGGCCTGGGAGCAGGCGAAACCGGCAAAATTGAACTGAGCCCTTCTATAACCGGCTTAACCGCCGGCTACGGGTGGCTTTACTTTAAACTTGTGGGGGAAGACGGCCCCAGGGTCCTTAACAACGGAACAACATGGACAGCGGACGGGACGGCTGTTCCCCAAGCCGCGGACTGGGACCTGCTCTTCACCAGGACCATTGAGCTGCAAACTGAAGACGGAACTACTGTGTCGGCAGGGATGCCGGTGGCCAGCCGTTCCTCGGTACTCCTCAATACGTACAAGGAGGTGGAAGCCGCCGCCGTGGATCTGTCCATGGAGCAGGTCGTGGATAGTGAGGGCCTCAACTTTTCGGATGACGTGGACGCCATTGGCTATGGCTGGTACGAGATGGCGGGTATGCCCCCCACGTTCACCGTCGCGGATAAAACCTTTGTGGTAAAAACCGCCGAAGAGCATTACGCCAAGTTCCAGCCCGGCACCTTCTACGGACCGGCTAGCGAAAGTTTCTACATGACCTTCCGCTACTTTTATTCGGGTAATGATACCGGCGTGTTTGACAAGTGAGAAACTTTCAAAAGGGTATATTTTGAAAGAAATCTGCGGCTATAAACTTTCGTAAATTAAAAATGCGAACAACATACCTCGTCCTTTGGGGCGAGGTATGCGATAGCGGAATTCCCTATCCTTTATGCTGAACAGCGCCAGGAGCAGCCTGATCCGCTCCAGCCGGTCGTCCATGTTCCGGAGCATCTCCCCCTTGAGCGCCGGGAGGGTCTTCCGCGCAAGGGATAGAGCGGAAATCCTTTTATGCCCGGTACGGGCATAAAAGATTGGAGCGATAGCCCGGTCCCCTGCCGGGGCCGCTTGCGGCCTTGGCAGGGGATGCGCCCCCTTATATTCCTCCCTCCTCCTCCCTCTCTCCGCGAAGCGCCTTGATGTCTTGCGCCGCTTGTCCGGCGGGCGGGGCTGGGGTATACTGTGCGCATGGGAAGCGAGGCGGCCCCGGCGGTTCCGGCGGTGGATATGCGGAATATCACCACGATGTTCGGGTCGTTCAAGGCTAACGACGATGTGTGCCTGACCGTCCCGCAGCGTTCCGTGCACGCGATTCTGGGGGAGAACGGGGCGGGCAAGAGCACCCTGATGAATGTGCTCTACGGGCTCCTGCAGCCGGCCTCCGGGGAGATTTTCCTCAAGGGCCGGAAGGTGACCATCGATTCTTCCGCCAGGGCCATTGCCTGCGGGATTGGGATGGTGCATCAGCACTTCATGCTGGCGCCGCCTTTTACGGTGACGGAGAACATTATTCTGGGGCGGGAGCCGGTGAAGGGCGTCCTGGGCTCGCTTTTTGGGGTGGTGGACCGGGCCGGCGCCAGGGCGGAAGTGGAAGCCCTGAGCGCGCGCTACGGCCTCAAGGTGGACGCGGGCGCGAAAATCGAAGATATTTCCGTGAGTATGCAGCAGCGGGTGGAGATTCTCAAGGTGCTCTACCGGGGGGCGGAGATTCTGATTCTCGACGAGCCCACGGCCTCGCTTACGCCGCAGGAGATCGACGAGCTGGGGATGATCATGAAGAACCTCGTCAAGGAGGGGAAGACGGTGATCATCATAACCCACAAGCTTTCCGAGATTAAGTCCATGGCCGATGACTGCACCATTATCCGTGCGGGAAAGACCGTGGCCACGGTGAAGGTTTCGGAGGTGAGCGAGCAGGACCTGGCCTCCATGATGGTGGGCCGGGCGGTGGAATTCAGGACGGCCAAGAAGGAGGCCCGGCCCGGCGCCGAGGTGCTGCGGGTGGAAAACCTGGTGGTGAAGGATCCCTGGGGCCACCCGGCGGTGAACGGCCTTTCCCTGAGCGTGCGCGCCGGGGAGATAACCGGCATTGCCGGGGTGGACGGCAACGGCCAGTCGGAACTGGCGGCGGCCCTCGTGGGGCTGCGCAGGGCCCAGTCCGGGCGTATCACGGTGAAGGGGGTGAATGTCTTTAACCGCAGCCCCCGCTTTATTTTCGAGGCCGGCGTTTCCTCCATTCCCGAAGACCGGCAGCGGCACGGCCTGGTGATGGATTTTTCCGTGGCGGAGAATATGGTGCTGCAGAATGTGGCGGAGAAAGAATTTTCTTCCCGGGGCTTCCTCAACAGAAACCGTATTTTCTCCCACGCGGAAGAGCTTATAGAACGTTTTGATGTGCGGCCCCGGAACAGCGCCGCTCAGAAGGCGGCGAGCCTCTCCGGGGGGAACCAGCAGAAGGTGATCATCGCGCGGGAAGTAACCAACAACAAGGACCTCCTGATCTGCGTAAACCCCACCCGGGGGCTCGACGTGGGGGCCATAGAGTATGTGCACAACTATATCGTGGCCCAGCGAGACGCGGGAAAGGCGGTGCTGCTCATATCCTTTGAGCTAAGCGAAATCATGAACCTGTCGGACCGTATAGCCGTGATGTTCCGCGGCAGGATAACGGGGAGCGTCCGGGGGGGCGAGGCGGATCAGGCGGCCCTGGGCCTCATGATGGCGGGAGGGCCGGCATGAGCGCGGGGGGGCCGGGGGGCGTCAGGAGCGCCGGGCGGCGGCTGCGGGATTCTTTGGTCGGCTTCGCCCTCAATTCGGGCTTTTCCTACACCCTGCTGGCTATCTTCATGGGCCTCCTGGCGGGCGCCGTCATTCTTTTGATCACCGGCTTCAACCCCCTGCAAGCCTACTATGTCCTGTTTTCCGGCATCCTGGGCTCCTTCAAGAATGTCATGTACACGGTGCAGTACGCGACGCCCATCATCTTTACCGGTCTTTCGGTAACCTTTGCCTTCAAGACGGGGCTCTTCAATATAGGGGCGGAGGGCCAGTACATCATGGGCAGCATCACCGCGCTCATGGTAAGCGTCCTCGTGCCCCTGCCGCCGGGGATTCACGGCGCCGTGTGCATCCTTGCCGGCGGCCTTGCCGGGGCGCTCCTGGGGGGCATAGCCGGGGCGCTCAAGGCTTTCAAGGGAATCCACGAGGTGATCGTTACCATCATGCTCAACTGGATAGCCTTCTATCTTTCCAACTTTATCGTCATGTCCCCGGCCTTCAAGAAACCCAACTCCACCGCCACGGTGGACATCAGCGACACCTCCCGGATCTTTACCAACGCCTTCCGGGGGGTCCTGGGCGTGGTGAAGGTGCACTGGGGGACCCTCCTCGCCCTGGCGGCGGTGCTTGCCTGCGCGGTGATTCTCAACAAGACCACCCTGGGTTTCCGGCTCCGGGCCGTGGGCTTCAACCGGGACGCCGCCGAATACGGGGGCATCCCCGTGGCGCGCTCCATTGTTACCAGCATGGGCATTTCAGGCTTCCTCGCGGGCCTCGGCGGGGCGGGGCAGGTGCTGGGCGTGGTGGGCCGGGTTACCCAGCTTGCCGCCCAGGAAGGCTACGGCTTCGACGGCATTTCGGTGTCCATGATAGGCGGGATAAGCCCCGCGGGCTCCCTCTTGGCGGGCCTCTTTTACGGCGGCATGAAATACGGCGGCAGTAAACTCAACATGATAGGCGCCCCCAGCGAGCTGGTGAACGTCATTATCGGGGTGATCATCTATTCCATCGCCGTCATGGGGGCCTTCCGCGCCCTGGTCCGCTTCTTTACGGCGAAGAAGGAGGGCCGTCCCCTGTGATAGTGAACCCTTCCGATGTGGGCCTCCTGATCAGCTCCACCATGACCTACAGCGCCCCGCTGATCCTTGCCGGCCTGGGAAGCATCATGAGCGAAACCTCCGGCGTGGTGAACATAGGCATAGAGGGGCAGATGACCATCGGGGCCTTTACCTGCGCGGCGGTTGCCGTGCTTACCGCGAACCCCTGGCTGGGGCTTTTGGCCGGCGCTGCCGCGGGCGGGTTTTTCGGCCTGCTGCACGCCCTGGCCTCCATCACCTTCAAGGCGGATCAGGCCGTATCGGGCATAGCGATCAACCTTCTTGCGCCGGGCGCGGCGATCTATTTTTGCAAAGCCGTCTTTGAAGGCTCCACCCAGACCAGGCCCGTGGCGCTTTCCGACAAACTGCCCCTGGTGCTGGGAACGCTCTTCCCCCCCCAGTCCTTTTTCAGCTACGCCCTCAAAAACTATGCCTCCGTGTACGGCTGCATCCTCGTGGCAGTCCTGGTATGGTTCCTGCTCTTCAAGACCCGCCTGGGCCTCCGCATCCGCGCCGTAGGCGAGCACCCCCGCGCGGCGGCCACCCTGGGCATACGCGTCTTTGCCCTGCGCTACTTCTGCGTCATAACTTCCGGCGTCCTGGCGGCCCTGGGCGGAGGCGTCATACCGCTATCCACGGTCTCCTACTTCTTCCCCTCGATCATCTCCGGGCAGGGCTTCATCGCCATCGCCGCGGTAATCTTCGGCAAGTACAAACCCAAAAACACCGTGCTGGCCTGCCTCCTCTTCGGCTTCTGCAAGTCCCTCGCCCTCACCCTGGGCAACCCCAAATACGGCCTCGCCGCGTCCACCCACGTACTCAACATGATTCCCTACGTCATAACCCTTCTGGCGCTGCTCTTTGTCGGGCGCAGCCACGCCCCCGCCGCGTCGGGCAAGATCTACGATCCCGCGGGGAACTGAGTACGAAGAGGGGGGAGGAGGGGGGCCGAGCCCCCTGCGCGCCAGCCTCCTCGGGCCTGCGGCCCTGCGGGGTCTGGCGCTACCCCCTCTGCGGGGACACCCCGCAACGCCCCGTGCTCTCTTCCCGGAGTTTTGCGGAGCAAAACTCCCAAGCTGAAAACCGCTTTGCGGTTTTCAGCAGCAACGCCCCCCGTCCCCGGAGTTTGCGCTAAAATCTTTCGAGGGTTTGAAAATCTCTGCTTTTGGAGGTACGTGACAAAAGAGGAGAGGCCGGATATTTTAACAAAATTTTTGAATCCTTGGGGTCTGTGGGACCCCGACTACAGTTTTGTTTTGGGCGGCTGCCTGCGGATACTCGGGTTTATATTTAACCGGAGGCGGCTGTACCCCAGCCATTACACGGCAAGAAATTATTCCTCCCCGGGGTACGAAGGGTGCTTGTTCCGGTAACGGTAATTATTGGAATAATTCCAATTGTACACTTTTGTTTTTTTCCTCAAACGTATGCATATATTCAAATAATCTTTCTGCATTGTGTTTAATATTATGTTCTTCACATACATTATTAAATATTTCCATAAGTTCTTTATTGTTAGCGCTCTTTATTATATAATTATTGCCATATCTTCTTTGATATTTTTCTCTTAATCCGGGAAAATATTTATCCAGATTTTGGTAAAAATATTCCCGATCCCCTTCCCGTAAGGTTAAACCCATTTCAAAACATATAATACCGTATACTTTGGCCTCTATACAATAATTTAATAGGCCAATCAAATTTTCCTTTGTGTCATTTATACATGGAAGTATCGGGCTTAACCATACTATTGTCTGAATATCCTTATCACGCATTATTTTTAGCACTTCAAACCGTTCTTTTGTTGTGGATACATTCGGTTCAATGATTTTACATAATTGTTCATCAAAAGTGGTGAGCGTTATTTCTACAATACATTTCGCGTTGTTGTTGATTTTTACCAGTAAATCAAGGTCTCTTAATATCAGGCTTGATTTTGTTTGAATGGCTAAACCAAAACCGTATTTTTCTATAATTTCCAAACATATCCTTATATTTTGCAAATTTTCTTTTATGGGAATATACGGATCGCTCATTGCGCCGGTGCCGATCATACATTTCTTATGTTTGGTTCTTAATTTTTTCTCCAATAATTCAGGGGCGTTAATTTTAATTTCCACGTCTTCAAATTCATGGTCCATGTTGTAACATTTACTTCTCGCATCGCAATAAATACAGCCGTGAATACATCCGCGGCTGATATTCATACCGTTTGATTGGGATAAAATGCCTTTGTACTCTTTGAAATGCATAATTATTGAGCACAATGTCCGGCTATTTTACTTCATAACAAAGGGACGCGCTCTTTTCTATTACGCCGGTAATATATTGGGCAACTTTTATATGCACGGGATGATCCAGATATGTTTTTATATCCTCATAAGATTCAAATGTATTAATAAGCATAAGATCATACGGTGATTCTCCGGCATGAACGTCAAGTTCAACCCGGCTGTCCAATAAAACAGGAATATTGCCTTTCAGTCCCGACAAAACGTCTTTTGCCTTTTCGACATTTTCCCCGGTACTATCTTTTACCTTGATAAGCAAATTATTGACAACCATCATTTTCTCCTTCAAAGTTGTTAAAGAATCCCCTAAAGGGAAGATACATTACAATATACATTATGGGTTGTATAGTCAACGGCTTTATAAATATTGAAAAAATTCAGAAAAACTGCGCCTGACAGGACTGCTCTGTTTTTCATGCCCTGCGGCGCCGTAAGGCTTTCCGTATGCTGCGGAACCAGGACTAGGAGGAACTAATGGCTGTCATGACCGAAGAAGAAGCCGATGCGTTGGACGAACTGTTGACCCGGACAACACCCGAAGTAAACCCCGCCGTCAAGGGCATAACCGCCCGGAAGGGCTTCAAGATGATACCGGTGGACGATTTTTCCGTCAAATATATCACCGCCAAAGCGCTTGCCACCCGGCAGACGCCGGAGGAGATCATTCATGCACTGGTAAGCAACGACATTTCTGCCATGTAGTGTCCGCCATGTAGCGAAAATACGCCGGGAGCGTACGCCCCCAGCCCCCTGCTGAAAGCCTGTGGCTCCCCCCTCTCCTCCCTGAGCGAAGCGCCCGCCTGTGGCCTCTACCCCGGCCTTTGTACTATACTGATCGCATGGAACGGACAGAACGGGAAGCCGGGGCAGGCAAGGTGAGGGGAGCGCCGCGATGAAGGCTGCGGTCATAGGCGGGGCGAATGTGGATATAGTGGGGCGATCCATACAGTCCCTCATCATGGCGGATTCCAACCCCGCCTATGTGCGCCTCAGCGCCGGGGGCGTGGCCCGGAACATCGCGGAGAACCTTTTCCGCCTTGGGGTGGAGGTGTCCCTGGTAAGCGCCCTGGGGGATGACCGCTTTGCCGGCATACTGCGGGGCTTCCTGGAGGATGCGGGCATGGACACGGGCCACCTCCTCACGCGGGAGGGCCTGAACACGGGGCTCTACGTGGCCGTGATGAAACCCTCCGGGGAACTTCTCGTGTCGCTTAACGACATGGAGGCGGTCATGGCCATAAGCCCCGCCGATGCGGCGAAGCTTGAGCCCCTCCTGGCCGCTCAGGACATGACGGTCTTTGACGCCAACCTCAGGGCCGACACCATACTAGTTCTGGCGCGGACGGCGCGGAAAGCGGGGAAACTCATCGCCGCGGACGCCGTTTCAACGGCCAAGGCGGAACGGCTCCGCCCCGTCCTGGGGCAGCTCGACCTGCTCAAGGCAAACCGGGCGGAGGCGGCGGTCCTCACGGGTTTCCCCCTGGACAATGAAAAAGCCGTCCGGGAGGGCTGCGCCTTCCTGCTGGGCGCAGGGGTCAAGGAGGTCCACATAACCCTGGGCCGGGACGGCGCCTGCTCGGCCTCCGCCTCGGATCTGGTCTTCAGGCCGCCCCTCCAGGGCTTGAAGATCAACGTGAACGGCGGGGGGGACGCCTTTGCCGCGGGCGTCATCTACAGCCGCTGCCGCGGGGGCGGGGCCGAAGAAAACGGGCTCTTCGGCGCCGTCTGTTCCGCGATCGCCCTGGAAACCCCCGAGGCGGTGAGCCGTTCCCTGACCCGGGACGCGGCGGAGGCCCGCGCAGCCCAGGCCCGTGCCGGCGGGACCGGCAAAGTATGACACCGGGACAATATGATACGCGATATGACTCAAACAACAGGGATGGACAACTAAATGGATAAGCCTTTGGACACTTTGAATAGTATGAATATGCTGGACATTACGGAAGAACTGCGGGACGCCCTTGCATCGGGAAAGGCGGCGGTGGCCCTGGAGTCCACGATCATCACCCACGGTATGCCCTACCCGGACAACCTGGAGTGCGCCGAAACCTGCGAAAAGCGGGTCCGGGAGCAAGGCGCCGTCCCTGCAACCATGGCGATAATCGGAGGCCGGCTCAAGGCGGGCCTCAGCCGGGAGCAGCTCGAATACCTGGCTTCCGCCAAAAACGCGGTAAAATGCTCCCGCCGGGACCTGGGTTACGCTCTCTCCCGGGGCCTCGACGGGGGCACCACCGTGGCGGCCACCATGATCCTCTCCCGACTGGCGGGCCTGCGCTTCTTTGCCACCGGGGGCCTCGGCGGGGTGCACCGGGGGGCGGAATCCTCCATGGACATATCGGCGGACATGACGGAGCTCGGCGTCACCCCGGTCTGCGTCGTCTCCGCCGGAGTAAAGAGCATCCTTGACATAGGGCGCAGCCTCGAATACCTGGAAACCCTGGGCGTCCCCGTCGCCGCCTACGGGCAGGACCGCTTCCCCGCCTTCTACACCCCGGACTCGGGCTTCGACGCCCCCCTGCGCCTCGACAGCCCCGCCGAAGCCGCCCGGATGCTCA
>JAISQV010000066.1 GCA_031273985.1 Spirochaetaceae bacterium
TAGTACCACGCGCCGGGGCCGCCGCATTTGGCAAGGGCCCCGTCCCGGTAGAGGAACGACGAGGCCTGGGCTTCCTGGGGGGCGAGGCGGTTTTGGCGGCGCTCGAACCAGGGGTAGAGGTAGATTCCCCGGGCGTAGGTCTTCCCCAGGGGGTAGGAAAAATCCGCGCCGTAGAGTTCTATTTCGCGGGCTCCGGCGTATTCCGCCAGGGAACAGGCGGCGCCGGTTACATTGGCCCCGGAGGTGTCCAGTTCGGGGAGCGATCGCCAGCGCCGGGAAAGGTAACGGGCCAGGGGATGACCGCCGGCAAAGAAGCGGGGGGCGCAGCTCCGGGAGGCGAGCAGCGGGGGGCTGGACAGATCGAGGAACAGGGAAGGGGCCCGCCGCATGAAGTGCTGGTAGCTTATGTGCTGGCAATCCATGGAGATCACCGCATCGGGTTCCAGCCCGGCGGCAAGCAGCGCCGGCAGGGCGGTGTCCACGCTGAGCAGCCAGCAGCCTTCCCGGCGTTCCGCCAGGAGGGGCATCTGATCCTCCAGTGAAGGCCCCGCGGCGCAGACCGCCGCCCGATCCACCCTGGGCAGGGGGGGCCTTTCTTCCACGGCGAACACATTGCGGATGATGTTGGAAAACCAGCGGGTTCCAAACCAGGCCTGCACGGAATAATCCGCTGAAAGCCGGTCCACGGCGGCCTGTACCTCCAGTGAAGCCTGGGCGAATGCGCCCTGGGCGAAACGCCCTTGGGCGGCCCCGTTACGGGCAGCCCCGCCGCCGTCAAACTCAACCAGGGGCCGGAGGGGTATCACTCGTATGCCGCCCTGGAGGGCCGGCTGCCAGAGCCGGAGCACCGCCGCCTCAAGTTCCCCCGGCGCTGGGTCCGCCAGCAGGCTGAAACGCCGGTCGGAGAAGATTCCGCTGTAATCCAGGGCCCCCAGAAGTTCCGCCGTGCCCTCCAGGTCCAGCGCTATGACGCGGTGTACATCCTGCCGTTCCAGGGCGGCCCTGATCGCATAGGCCCCGCCGAGGCCGAAAAAGACGAGGCAGCCGCCGTCTCCCTCCCCCAGGATGCTTGTGATGAGCCGCTCCGCCTCCCGGCGGGGGTCCATGAGGGAGTGGAGGGGGCGGGATTCCTCCCCGGCTATGAGGGCGGGCACCGTGTCCCCGCTCCGGCTCTTCAAAAAGCGGTAGCGCCCCCGGCGCGGAGACAGCCGGGCGCGGAGTTCCCCGTGTTCCGGCGAAAGGGCCCGGAGATTGCGCTCGAAGAGGGCCCTATCCATGGGCGGCGGCGGTAAGGGCCCGGAGTTCCACGACCAGTTCCGCCGGGGAAGGGTCAGGCGAATCCGGGAGCAGCAGGGGGGCCAGTTCCGAGACAAGCGCCGGGGCAGGTCCCTCCAGGGCGGTGCAAAGGGCGTCTATGCCCCGCCTGAGGGGAAGGGGGCGGAAAGGGACCGGCGACCAGGGGCTCTGCGTCACAGCCTCGCCCCAGGCCCGATCCGGCGGCGGCAGGACGCCGAACACCGGGTGGTTGGCCCCCAGGGAGCGGAGCCGCTCCGGCCAGCGGGCCAGTTGGCCCTTGAACCAGTCCGCGTAAACCCTGAAACTCCCCCCGTCGGGGATCATGGAACGGGAGAAGGCCCGGGAGTAGCGGGGGCTGAGGCGGCCTTCCCCCCCGTCCAGGAAGGGGTCCAGCGCATAGGGCCGCGCATGGGCCTGAATGTCCCGGCGGGACAGGTCCATTCCGGCAAGCAGCACATCCCCCCCTGTGAGCCGGAGGGCCAGGTCCACCGCCAGGGCGGTAACGGTGCCCCTGGAGGGGAGGCTGAGGAAGGGTATCCCCAGTTCCCGCAGCACGAGGCCCTGCCAGAGAGTCCCGTCGCTGAGGGGGAGGAGGGGGAAATCCCCGCACTGGGAGGGGAGGGCGGCGGTGAGGGAAAAGGCTATCACCGGACCGGGCCCCCCCGCAGTTCCGGCGCGGCGCAGCGCCTCGACGAGGTGGAACAGCGCCCAGGCCCCGCCGTCGGCGGCCAGCACCAGATCGCCGGCCGCGCCCCGTTCCGCCAGGGCTGCGTAGGCCGAAGCCGCCGCCAGCACCAGGGCGGAACCGCCGCGTTCCCGGATGGCGGCGGCGCTTTCCTCCAGGGAGGGCCCCGCCCCGGCTACGATCCAGGGAATGTCCGGCCCGGCGGGACGGTAACGGACAATGCGCCGCAGAAGGGGGAGGTTGCGGAAAAAATTCCTGACCCAGCGGCGGCCAAAAAAGCCGCCCGTCCGGGCGTTGGCGTCGGCCCGCCGGAGAAAGGCCGCCGTCTCCCGGAGCAGGGAGAGACAGGCTTCCCCAAAGGCTTCCCGTGCGGGCCGCCATTCCACGATCCGCACCTGCGCAGCGGGGAGGTCCGGAATATTCCGCTCAAGAAAGTCCTGCACACCCTCCGGCGAAGCCCCCGCGTCACGCGGCCACACCGCAGCGCCGGGGTTCAGTTCCCCCTGTTTTTGCGCGAGGAAGGGGGAGACATGAAGGGCGATTATTCCGGCGCCGGGGAAGCGCCGTTTCAGGGCCGGGATAAGGTAGCCGAGGCCCGGCTCCGGGAGGATGAAGAAGCGTATCCCGCCGGGGATGTCCAGGCCGGCAAGGTAGGTTTCCGCCTCCCTCCGGGGATCGTAGCGGGAATGAAGGGCCCGGTCCCCCACAAAAACCGTGGGAGGACCGGCGCGGGACCTTTCGAGCCGCTCCGTCATGGCCGGTTCAGACCAGACCGAGTTCCTCAAAGAGTTTCTTGTAGGTGTCAAAATACTCGGACCGGGCAAATTCCCTGATCTTATCCTCCGGCAGGGATTCAAGGAGCTGGTCCATATAGGAAAGTACCGTTCTGAGCTCATTCTTGATCTTGTCGGGGACCCGCGCAAATTCGGAAGCTTCGCCCTCCTCAGGCGCCGTTGACTCCGTAGCCGGAAGCGCCGCCGCTGGGGGAGCCGCCGCCGGGGCTGTCTCCGCCTCGCCCTCCGTCTCCAGGGAGAAGTCCGCCTCCGTGTCGCCGCCCTCGTCCAGCGAAGCTTCGGGGATCGTCTCCTCCAGGTCCGCCTCGCCCTCCGGTATGCCGGGGAACGTAAGATCCGGGAATTCTTCCTCTACCGCTACCGCTTCCCCGGCGCCAAAGATTTCAGCCTCCTCCCCGTCGGGAATATCCAGGTCCAAATCCTCGAAGATGATCCCGCCCGGATCCTCCGCAGCCTCCGCCGAAAGATCCCCGGCGTCTTCATCCAGACCGGCGTCCAGGGGGGATTCGCCGGAAATGCCCAGGTCCGCACTCAGGTCCAGATCCGCACTCAGGTCCAGGCTTAGCTCGTCCCCCGGCTCCTCCCCGGCGGGTTCGGCCAGGTCCGTATCGCCGAGCCCCTCGTCAAAAAGCACCGCATCTTCCTCAAGGACCTCCCCGCCTTCCTGTGTGAAACCTTCGGGGATGATCTGCTCAAAGTCGTAGTCATCAGAGACCGGGGCTTCACCGGGGATCGTTTCCAACGCCGGCCCGGCGGCCTGCTCCGGGAAAGCGTCCCCCCCATCGTCCAGGGGAAGGTCGAGAACTATCTCCTCTATGGCCGGCTCCCCGCCGGATTCCGCTTCCGCCGGGGGCGCTTCGCCGGGAGCTTCCGAATGCTCCGGCTCCGGCAGGGCCAGCTCGGGAAACTCAGCGGCGGCCGCTTCGCCGGGAAAGGCCTCGTCATCGTCCAGGGGAATATCAAGGACTATTTCCTCAACCGGCTCGTCTTCCGCCGCCCCCGCCGGGCCCTCCTCACCGGAATCCGGGCTGAAGTCCTCCTCCGGCGCGTCCCCATCGAGGAGGGGGCTCAGGCTCTCGGCGGAGCCTTCCTCCTCGGTAAAATCCGCCCCCTTGAGTATATTGTCCATCTCATCGCCGGTAAGGGCTATGGTCGCGTCGTCTTCTTCGCCGTCAAAGAAACCCCCGTGGGACTTTCCCCCGGCCGCCCGGCCCTGTACCGAGGAAAGCTCCTCCTTCAGCGTGGAAATTTCCGATTTGATGGAGCTGAGCTCGTCGGCGATCTTCATGAGGAGTTGGTTGGAGAGGGTTATTTGGGAAGTGTCCGGCCCGGCGGGGGGCATATCAGGGACCTGCGCCCCGCTGTCGGCCTCAGCCTCGGCATTGGAGAAAAAGTCTTCCTCCATGAAAAAATCGTCCAGACCGGCCTCATCAGCCGCCGCCGGTGTTTCCGGCAGTGGGGGAGGAGCCTCCCCCGGCTCCGCAGTCAGATCGGCAAAGTCGTCAAAGCTAAAGTCATCCCCGGCGGCGGAGTCAGCGGCGGCTTCGGCAGGGGCTTCATCGGCTAGTCCGGCAGGGGCTTCGGCGGCGAAAAAATCATCCGCCGCGCCGCCGCCGGAAAAATCCTCCAGCGCCGCATCGTCCAGGGAAAAATCATCGGTGGAAAAGTCCCTGGAAAGATCCGCCTCGGCATCGGCGGCGGCCTCCGTAACGGCCTCCGCGGTGTAGTCCGCTTGGGCTTCCGCCAGGGGAACCGCGGCGCTCTCTTCAGCGGGAGCCGCTGTTTCGCCAAAGTCCGGCTCCGGAAAATCCTCCAAAGAAAAATCCGCTTCCGCAGGCTCCGTCCCCAGGCCATTCAATGAATCAAAATCAATTTCGGAAGCTTCCCCCCCGGCGGAGTCCGCTTCAACGGAAAAATCACTAAAATCGGGGACATCAAGGGAATCTATCCCCGCATCGGGCCCCGATTCGGGCAATTCGCCCCAGGCTTCCAGGCCGCTCCCTTCTGCGGGGCTTTCATTGGCCACGCTGAGAAAATCTCCGCCGGAAAAGGCGTCATCCTCAAAATCCCCGGCGGAATCTCCGGAAAAATCGTCAAAATCCGGAATATCCCCAAAGCCGGGCGGCTCCCCGGCGGCCTCCGCTATGTCCTGGGGCCCGCTCTTTACCCATACACCGTACCTGTCAAGCTCTTCCGATGATCCGATGGCGCCGCGATCATCGTAGATTGAAGGATTCTTTTCACCTGCCATTAACTGCCCCCGACAAAAAATATCCCGTGCACAGCGCAGCGGCGCACCTCAACGACACGTCCCCGATCTTAATTATCGGCCAAAAACAGGGTGTTTTTGAATTATTTCCCTGAACTGTATGTCAGGCATTTTGCCAGTGTCAACGGGGCGGGGCCGGAGGGCGGCCGGGGATTTTCTTGCCGGGAAGCCCCTGTGTGCCGATACAGAGTCTGTCTTGTATATGTGAATCTATGCATAAGAACAAATTTTTACTATAACCACGGACAACACGGGCAAAAGCGGGAATTTCGAACAAAAAGTCCGTGTAGTTTGTGTGGTCCGCGGTTAATATTCTCCTCGTTTTACTCACAGTTTAATTGCAGACTCTGTGTCAGCGCCACAAGCGGAAGCGGCAGGGTTTTCCCGCAGGCTTCAATTCACTACAATTACCTTTGTAGCCCTGAAACGGGGCGACTCCGTTATTTTTGCCTGCTCCGGATCCTCTTCCCGAAAATAGCGTACCCTCATACCGGGCCTGAGATCGTTGAAGTCGGCGTTTTCCACATTACTGTAGTGGAAAAATACGTTATTTACCGAGGGTTCTTCGATAAAGCCGAAACCTTCCTTAACGCTCATGATCACCGAATTAAAGGCATCGCCGTATTCTTCATCCTCCGCCGGAGCTTTCTCCTGGGCTTCCCTTTGATTCACCGTAGTTTTACTGTCAAACGCTGAGCCCAGGGCAAAGAAATTATCCCTGTCCAGAACAAAAAGGTTTCTGCTGTAAAGATCCTGTTCATCGCCGTCAATTATCTGATTCATGGACACCGGGTGGTACACTTCGTCAACAAGCTGCTGCGATGTCCGCGTCGATTCTATCTTGCCGTTCTCGTTGTAGTAATCGAAATCCCAGCTAATCAGCATACTATGCGCGCCCAGCGTGTTCAGCTTTCGCACCAGGGGCACATAATCGCCGTCGCAGACCACCAGAACGATAATGTCGAATTTCCTGTTTATCGCCATCTCGTAAGCTTCCAGCGCCAGCCACACATCGATTCCCTTTTCATGCAGCACATTGTTGGGGCCCATGCG
>JAISQV010000083.1 GCA_031273985.1 Spirochaetaceae bacterium
CACGGATTTTAACCGATTAAGAAGATTTTGGAACGAAAAATCCGTGTAATCCGTATACTCCGTGTAAATCCGCGGACTGTTTTAGTTTTCCCTTCGCTTGACTTGTTAACCGCGAAGTCGAAAAGTCGCGGTCAAGGAAAAAGACGAAGTTTTGTCCCCAAAACCTTATTCGGCTTGGCGGTTTTTTCCCTCATTCATATTTGTGGATCAAGTTTTGCACCCGGACGCGGGCTCAGGCCCCCGTTAGCGCCCGGATAACATCCTCCGGCGTAAGGCCCTCCCGGTTTTGCCGGGAGCGGAGGTCCCGCAGGGTAAGGCCGTTTCCGCCCAGGCCGCCCTCGGCCAGGCCGCCGGGAAGGATCACCGCCCAGCGCATCCCCTTCTTTTCCGCCTGGATGAACTGGCGGGTCAGGTCGCCGGGGCTTCCGTCCGGGGCTATCAGCACCTCGCAGGGAATACCCCGCTTCCGGAACAATGCCGCCAGGGCCTGGCAGCGCCCGGCCTCCCCCTCTTCCGCGCAGGCCACGGCCAGCTCCGCGTAGGAAGTTCTGGGCTGAAGCTTCCCCCGGTTTTCCAGGGAGGCGATCAGCCGGTCCAGCCCTATGGAGGAGCCCACCCCGCCTATGCACTCCCGCGAATAGAGCCCGGCAAGATTATCGTAGCGCCCGCCGGAGCACACGGAGCCTATGGAGGGGTCTTCCACGAGAAAGGTCTCGTAGACAATGCCCGTGTAGTAGTCCAGGCCCCGGGTAATGGAGGGGTCCAGCACAAAAGATTCCGCTATGCCCGTGTCGGCCATGAAGCGCCGGAGCAGGCGCAGCCGCCCGGAGTCCGGGTTCTCCCCCCCGGCGAGCTCCGTTATGCGCCCCAGTACTTTCTCAAAATCCTCGTCCCGCCCCCGGGCGGTGAATTCCAGAATACCCGCCGCCGCCGCTTCCCCGGCAATCCCGGCAAGAAGCCGCCCCGTCTCCTCCGCTCCAATCTTGGCTATCTTGTCCACAGCGCGCAGTATCTCTACCGACTTGTCCTGTACCCCCAGGCGCTCCAGAAAGCGGTTGAACAGCCCCCGGTGGTTCAGGTGTATGCGCAGCTCTCCGGCGCCTATATCCCTCAGCGTATTACGCATGACCAGCAGAATCTCAAAATCCGCCGCCGCGCCGCCGGAGCCGACAATATCAAAATCGCACTGCGTAAATTCCCGGTAGCGCCCGCGCTGCGCATTCTCCCCCCGCCACACCTTGGCGATATGGTAACGCTTGAAGGGCAGCACGAGCTCCCCCCGGTGCTGCGCCACAAAGCGGGCGAAGGGCACCGTCAAATCGTAGCGCAGCGCCACATCCCGCTCCCCGTTATCCCTGAAGCGGTAGACCTGCTTCTCCGTCTCGCCGCCCCCCTTGCCCAGCAGAATCTCCGTATACTCCAGCGCCGGTGTGTCGATGGGCACAAAACCGTACAGCCGGAAAGACGCCTCGATACGCTCCACCAGAGAGCGCCGCGCAATCTCCGCCGCGGGCAGAAAATCCCGGAAACCCTTGAGGAGCCGGGGCTCGATGAAATCAGCCATAACAGCGTTAGTATAGGGGAAAGAAGGAGGAATGAGAAGGGAGGAGGGGCGCCCTGACAAAAAAAAACCCGGCCTCGTGGCGGCATACCACGGGGCCGGGCGGCTGCGGTACGCAGCCTGGAGGATTCCGCAAAGCGGAGATTCAGGAGAAAGCGCTAGTGTTCGAAGACCCCCGTATTGTTTCCCGTGTAGTAGTAACGGAAGGCCATGTGGAAACTTTCCTCAGCCGGACCCTTAAAACTTCCCGGCTGGAATTTGGCGTAGTGTTCTTCCGCTGTTTTTATTACGAAGGTAACGGGCGGGTTGTCTACCCAGTAATTACCGCGGTTATCGGTGCCGTACCATGAGTACCCTATGGCGTCCACCAGAGTGTAAGGCGTAAGACCCGTGGTACCCGTTACTTCCTCAATCGTCTTTCCTGCCGCAGTCGCTGCGGTAACGCCCTTATAGGTGTTGAGCAGGATGGATGAACGATTTGCGGTGGGCCGCGTGGTATCACCGGTAAGATCATCGGTGCGGGTGCAGAGGAGGTCCCACTCGGCGGCTTTGGGAATATTCAGGGTTATTCCTGGTTTCAGGGCATCGCCGTCGTTAAGTACCCTGGGGGTATTTCCGTGGAGATCAAAGTAAATATAACCGTAACCATCGGCTATGCCTGTTAAACCGGCTGTCAGTTCAACTTTACCCGTATCGCCGGCGCCCGAACCCGGCACAACGGTTATTTTGCATTGTCCTGCCGGGCCGTAACTGTCGAACACTACCTTGAAATACTTGGTATCCGTACCGTAGTTGGTCTTTATGAGATATACATACTTCGTTGCGGCAGCCGCTGCCGCCCCGGCAAGGGGGTTCACCGCATCCTGATGCCCATGGAGGGTAAAGTCCTCCCGAAAGGTGAACTCCGTAACGGCATTTTCGCTGCCGCTCAAATTAGCCGCTATGTCGGTGCCCGTTGTTTTTAACACCGTAACGCCCGTGCCGTAACTCCCGCTGTTGGCAATAATATGCACTTGGGCCCCCTGCCCGGATCCGGTTGAATACATTGCGACATCAAAGAAATCGTGAGGGAGTTCCCTGACCACGGTATTGCTTGAAAAATCGATGAACACAGCCTTGCCGGGATCGCTGCTTGTATAATCCACCGCCGCCGTGTCTGAGGGGTACTGGTAGGGCTCCGGGCCTCCGCCGTCGGGATTGCAGGCAAGGACCGCCGCCATTGCAAAAAGGATGAAAACGGCCCTCCCCCTGTGTTTGTTGGTATGCATAAAGGACTCCTTCGCGGGTCCCGCCCCAAACAAGGCGGAAACCCAAAAATATAGACAAGCCGTAACACGGCCTTATTCCCCAAAAACTACCGCCGGAGGCTCCCGCCCAGGGTAAAGATCACCCCGTCCAAAAGGCCGTAGTAATCCCGCTGGCTGCTCCCCCCGGAGCCCGTGATAAAGTGCGTATTGTTCAGCAGATTCTGTACCGCCCCGTAAACTTCGAGCCTTTCCCCGAAAAGCAATTTTGACACCCGCAGATGCGCCATCAGATAATCCGGTGTGCGCATACGGCCGTTACTGTCGCTAACATCGAGGAGCCGGGGCGTGTGCCAGGTGAGGCGCAGGGCCGCCGTGGCCTCCAGCACCGGAATACGCCAGGCGGCGTTCAGGTTTACCTGGTGGGCCGTCATGGAGGGAAGTTCCAGGTATTTCTTTTCTGTTTCATCGTAGGCCCCGGCGTAGCCTATGCTGTAAACACCGCTGAGGCTCAGCCTTTCTCCGGCAAAGCGCAGGGAAAGATCGCCCCCCGTGGTAAGGGCCTTTCCCACATTGCTGTAGACCATCCTGCGGGTGTAGGCTTGCAGTGCCCCGGTTTTACTGTTCAGGGCGCTCCCCGCGTTTTCATCCGCCAGCGTTTCTATCTTGTCAACGATATAGTTAAAGTAGCCCGCCGCGCTTAACGTAAAACCTGGCCAGGGCGCATAATCGGCCTGCGCGTTGAAGCCGTGGGATGTTTCGGGCCTGAGGGCGGGGTTGCCCAGGATGAGCCAGTTGTTGGGGGCGGGGTGCCAGAACACCCAGTAGTTCTGTTTCAGCGTGGGCGCCTTAAAGCCCATGCCGTAGGAAAGGCGCAGTATCAGGCGTTCCGCCGGATCAAAGCGCAAGCTGAGCTTGGGGGTCAGCTTGAAGACGGGCTCCTCCTCGGCGCTGTTGGGGAGGCGGTAATCGAAACGCAGCCCCGGCACGATGCGGAAACGATCCCTGGCCCCTACATTCCAGGTGTCCTGGACAAAGGCGGCCACCTGTATCAGGGACTTTTCTTCGTCAAAATCAACGCTTTCCAGGGCCTCCCGTTTGGCGTTGACGCCGAAAAGCAGGGCGTGGGAAATGAGGGGCTCCCAGGAAAAGCGCAGCTCTCCCTCCATGTCCCGGAAGAAATTACTTGCGTCGGCGCTTGCCGTGGCAAAGGTGTAGTCTTGCTTCTCCGCATTGTAGTCGAGCTGCGTGTAGGTAAAGAAACCGTCCAGAAGGGCCGTGTCCCCCAGGCGCCAGGAATGGCTAAGCCCCCCGCCCAGCCGCGCATTGCTGTATTCGTAACCCGAGGTAAGATCGGAACTGGAGCGCAGAACCGAATCGTTCCAGAAGCCGAACACTTCGATATCCCCGCCGCCGTGACGCCAGGCCGCGTTAGCCCGGAGGTTTCCCATGCGGTTGGCGGGCACTTCGTAGAAGTCAATCGCCTGCCCCATCAGGTTTCTTTGAGGGCTGATCCTCCCCCCGTCCCAATCGAAGCCGCCCCTCAGGGAAAGCGAAACAGAGGGGCTGTCCCAGCCCAGAAAGCCCTCGCCGTAGTAGCGGAGATTGGAGGAAAATTCCTGCCGGGTCCTCAGGGA
>JAISQV010000145.1 GCA_031273985.1 Spirochaetaceae bacterium
GAGCCCAAACCCCGGCTGTTTTCCGCCCGGCGGTCAAAACTCAGGGCCTGATCCAGCGCGGCAAGGGCCTCCCGGTAGCGCCCCCCCACGGAGCGGGCCGAGGCGATGAGGTACCAGTCATAGGCGGCCTGCTCCAGGTAAGGGCCTTTCTCGTGTATCTTGAGGGCCTCCATAAAGGCGGCCTCCGCCTCGGCGTAGCGGCGAAGCTCCTTTTCCGCCAGCCCCGCCACGGTCCAGGCCAGGGCGGCGGCCAGATCATCGTCCTTTATCGCCGCCGCTTCCCGCCGCACCCGGTCCCGCACCTCCGCCGCCGTGCCGCCGCCGTCCCTTCCCAGAACCTTGAGGAGCCGCTGCCGCTCCAGGTAAACGGCGGCGATGGCCGCAAGTTCCCCGTCCCCGCTTTCCGCCGCCAGGGTACGGGCCTCGGCCAGGGCCCGGTCGGATTCCTCCACCCGGCCCAAAAAGAAGAGAATGTTCCCCAGGGAAAGGCCCGTCCTTACGAGAAGCTCCGGATCGTCGGCGGCCAGCGCCAGGGGCCGGGTCTGATTCATTATTTCCAGGGCCCCCTCATAGTTGCCCCGGTCCGCCTCCCGGTTGAGCAGCTCCAGTTGAGCGGCGGCGGAATTTCTGAGGGCCCGGACCTCCGTAGGCCGCGTGGGCGCGGTGGAGCAGGCGGCGAAAAGAATCATGAGGAGCACAGCCCCCGCCGGAAAGCGCAGCATCATTCCCTCCTCAAAACGCTACATCCCGCGCGCTGGTGCCGCCGCTTCCGGCCTGCGGCTCCTCGGGAAAGCCCCGCCGCAAAATGGGGTTGTTGCGCAGGGCCGTGAGCAGGCCCTCCACCGATTGCAGCAGCGTGCGGGCCTCCGCGATGATGATCGCCACCTGGGGCATCTGGGCCGGCAGGAATTCCGTGGTCCTTTCCAGGTTGTGCAGTATCCCTGTTACCGATTCCAGGGACGATTCCAGGCCCCTGTTCAGGGGGCCATCCCCGTCCAAAAGGGTTGCCACGGTCCCTTCGGGAGCGGAAAGCTGTGAAGTAAGGGTCTGAAGGTCACGCAGGATGGGCCCGATACGGCGCTGCAGATCCGCCAACAGCGCGTGAGTTTCGCCGGTTATGCCGGGCAGCCCCGCCGCGGTACTCTCCACGGAGCCGACGATCCGCCCTATGGCAGTATCGCTGTTTCCCGCCAGGGCCGCATCGAGCTGGGCGGCTATACTGTTCAGGTGCTCCACCAGGGAACCCGCCCGGCTGAGCAGGATGGAAATATCGTCGCCGCTCTCCGTGATGGAGGTAAGGCCCTGCAGGGCCAGCTCCCTGGCCTCCGGGGTACCCCGCCGGGGAATAAGGCTCCCCTCCTCCAATTGGACTTTTCCCCGCCCCGGATGAAAGAGAAACCGGTTTCCCAGCCCTATGGGACTCACCTGCAGCTCCACCAGGGAGCCCTCGGTAACCCTCGCCCCGTAGGTATCAAAGATGGTAAATTCCACCTCCACCAGATCCTCCGCCGAAAGATGGCGGCCCTTGACTGTCCCGATGGGGAATCCCCGGTACTGCACCTCCATATTGGGCGATATTCCCGAGGCGCTTTCAAAATGGGCCCGGTACAGGAAATCCCGGGCGAACCACCGCTGATTCCTGCCTATGAAGACCGTTGCCGCGATCAGAACGAGGAAGGCAATAATAATCAGTGCACCGACAATCTGATCGGCGAAGCGTATGTGGAATCGCATCAGGCCGTACCGTCTTCCACCATACGGGCCACCAGGGTATTACCGGATATTTCGTCCCCCCGCAGCGTCATGGTTTTTCGTCCCTCCGCTATCATAATAACACAATCCGAAAGATCCGTAACCAGCTCCACATCGTGGGTAACAAAGATGATGGTATTACCCTCGGCCTTGAAATGCTTCACCAGGGCTATGAGCCTCTGGGCGGCGTCATCATCCAGCGATTCGGTCCATTCATCCAGAAAAAGCAGCGTAGGCCGGCAGAGCATGGCCCGCGCAAAGGCGATGAGCTTCTGCTCCCCCATGGACAGATTCGCGGGCCGCACGGCGAGATTCTTCCGGTAGCCCACCGTGCCGGTAACTTCCCGGATACGCCGCTCCCGTTCCCCGGCGCTCATCCGGGGATAGTGGATTCGGAGGGGCAGATCGAGAATCTGGTTGAGGTTCTGGTTCGCCCACAGGGCGGAATCCTGAAAGACCATGGCGGCGTCCCTGCGAAAATTCAGGTTCTGGGCCCGGTTCATGGCGGAGATGCTTCTGCCCCGGTAGAGGACCTCCCCGCCTGAAGGCACGAGGAGCCCCGCCGCGAGCTTGAGTACGGTGCTTTTCCCGCCCCCGGAGGGCCCCACCAGCGCGGCGGCCTGCCCCTCCTCAAATTCACAGGAAAAATCCTCCACAATGCTTACATTCTGGACTCGGAAGCTAACTTTTTTTAACTCGATCAGGGACTCCGCCATACCGCCGCCTAACTCCCGATAATGTAGTAGGCCGCGGAGAGGAACAAATTCACCGCCACGCAGAGGCCGATGGATAGGCTCACCGCCTGAAGTCCCGCCACGGGAATCTCCGTGCTGGCCCGTTCCACGGAGAAGCCCTTGATCACCGCCACGGTGGCTATGATCATGCCGGAAATGACGCTTTTTATCGTGGAAATGAGCAGGTCCTGGATGCTCAGATTGTGGAGCAGATTACTAAAATAGACTGCCGCCGGCATGGGGTTGAAGAGCCGGGCCACCAGATAGGAGCCCCCCAGCCCAAAAATCGAAAAATACACATTCAGGAGAAAGAGAGAGATCGTTACGGCCAAAAAACGGGGAACCGCGAGATATTCAATCGGGTCAATCCCCACGGAAATATAGGCCTCCACCTCATGCGAAATCACCATGCCCGCGACCTCCGTGGCTATGGCCGTGGCGGAGCGGGCGCAGATAATGAAGGCGCTGAGGAGGGGGCCCAGCTCGCGGGTGATGATGGCGATCAGAAGGGGATAGATCAGCCGCTCCTGGGAGAGGCCCGTAAGAAAGGGTATGCCTATAATATTCACCGCCCCGCCTATCCCCAGGGCCAGGAGGGAGGTGATTCCCAGCGCCTCCACAAAGGTAAACAGTATCTGCATCACGAGGATTCTGGAGGAAACATTGCCCCGGACGAAGAAAAGCCCGGCACCCCTGAGGGTCTTGGCGAAAAACCCCAGCCCGTACAGCGTATCCCCGATTTTTCTTGATGCCGCAGCGAGGACACCCATACCTCTATCCTAACACAGCCGGGCCCGCAGATAAAGGGCGGCAGGTCAAGATAAAATCATGATTCTCCATAAAAGGGGGGCCGATTACCATGCCGTTTTTGCGCAGCCCTTACTCAGCTCCCGGCCCCCCCACGCTCCAAAGGTTTTGGCCGCCTCCGCGGCCAAAACGCTTTTGCGCTACCCCCCCGGCAGGCGCTCCGCGCCCTCCCCCCGCGCTAAGCTTGGCCCACAATTCTGAGTATGATTACAAATCGCCGAAAATGGTTAACCGCGAAGTCGAAAAACCCGCTGAAAAACGGGGTACGGGAGGGTTGGACCGCTTCTTCCTTTGCGGGCCAAGTTTGTGCTCCGAGGCGGGGTTCGTCATACTGCCGCCATATTCTGTAATTTGAAATTCAAAAAAGCTTCAGTAATTATTTTTTGCCCCTTTGTATTTGGATGTGTGCCATCTTCACACAATAAATCGTCAATCCGCCGGTGAGACAAAAAGGCACTGCGTAAATCTACCAAATGTGTTTTTGTTTCATACGCAATCTTTTCAACCATTCTGGAATACGTTTCCTGCACCCGGTAAATTGTATTGATGCTCCCCAGCCATTTCAGTATATTATCCTTATTTAGCCCCCTGCAAAACCAGTCAAAAAATTTTTGCGGTTCCAGCGGCGGCAGGTTGGTCAAAATGGGAATAATGCATTTTTTCTTGAGCATACTGATTATTTGACAGTAGGTTGTAAAAAAGATATTAAGGGGCGTCTTGGGCGTATGTTCGATATAGGGATCATCCGCAATTTCTTTCCAGTTAAAATCACAATCGTTCCCGCCATATTCCATAACAACGAGGTCATAGGATTTTCCATTCTCAATACGTTTTTGCAGCATTAAGGAGCCTTTTTTTACGGTACAGCCAAACAGGGAGTAATTGTTTATGACCAGTTGATGTTTATGGCTTATTTGTTCAATATCGATATGATTTTTTACACTATAGTGGTTGTTTTCCGCATCCAATTGAATCCCCTTTAATATTGAATCGCCAAAAACGCCCACCTTCCTTAAGATCTGCATTATACCTTCCTCCTTGTCCTTTAGACAAAAAGCGGCATCAAAAGTTGCAATGCTTCGCTCCTGGCCCCAAAACTAATTGACGCTGCGCTCAAAGCAGGCTTTTGGGACAGGCTCTGCACTTTCCATTTTTGTCAAAGCGCACTTTCCCGCTATGGGCTAAAGGGAAAGTAAAGGAAGAAGAAGTCAGGCCGCTTTTCCTCCTTCGTGTGCCTTGGTGTAAATTCTTGGTTCTTCCCCCGTGACGCCTTACCGGCAGGTCTGCCCGCCAGAGGCGGGCTTGCGCAAGGGATAGAAGCGGAAATCTTTTTTTGCCCTTTCGGGCAAAAAAAATTGGAGCGGATAGCCCGGTCCCCGGCGTGTAACGCCGGGGATGCGCCCTTATTATGAAATGTTTTATGCTGCCTTAGCTTTTTAGTATTTCCAGCGCCTCCTCGCGGTAGCAATCCATGAGGTAG
>JAISQV010000148.1 GCA_031273985.1 Spirochaetaceae bacterium
GCCACATCCTCAGCTTCCGGTTCGAGCACCAGCTCAACCGCTCCCCGCTCCGCATCGACGCCATCATCACCCTCAAGACACGCCGCAACCCCATCAAGACAGGCATCGCCGCACTCTTCCGCCGCGAAAACATCATCGAGTACAAGGGGCCGGGCGTCTACCTCTCCATCCTCGACTTCCACAAAGCCCTCGCCTATGCCGGCGTCTACGCGCTCAACAAGGAGCGGCGGAAGATGGCGAACCTGAGCATAACCCTGATCGCGTCCCGCCGCCCCGCCGCCCTGACGCGCTACCTGCAGGGCTTCCTGGGCCGGGAGATGGAGGAGCGGGAGCCGGGTATTCACGTGCTGGAGGGGCCCTCGCTGCCCATACAGATTATTGAAACGAGGCGGCTTAGGGGGGATAATAATGAATGGCTGCGCGATCTGGGGCGGCGGCTGGACGCGGAGCGTCTGGAGGCGGTAGCGGAGCGGACGCAGTGGAGGCGGAAGGATGCGCGGGTAGGGGCCTACCTTGAAGCGGTGCTGGCCGCGAACATCAAACTGGCCGTAAGATTGCAGAAGGAGGGCAAGATGAAGATGCCGAAAGAGTTCCCCAAGATAGCGGAAGAAATGGGCTGGGCCGCCATGTGGGAGGCCAAATACCGCGCCCAGGGCCGTGAGGAAGGTGAGGCCCAAGGTGAAGCCAAAGGCCGCGCCGAAGGTGAGGCCAAAAGCCGGGCGAAGCTTGAAGCGGCGCAGAAACGGATCAAGCGCCTGGAGGAGGAGAACCGCCGCCTCCGGGAGGGGGGCAGGAGGCGGCGGACTGTTTGAAGGAGGGCAAACTCCGGGGCCGGGGGCGTTACGGGGACGGCGCAGGGTCATCGGAGGGGTAAGGGACGGGTTGTACCGGATACAACCCCGCCCCTCACGTACTTCGGCAATGGCGCGCCGTCTATCCGGCTCTCCTCTAAGGGGCCGACGCCACGGGTTCGCTGGGGAGGGAGGGGGCTAAGGCAGACTCTCAGCCCGCTTGTGAAGGAGAAGGCCGGAGCGTTGCTGCTGAAAGCCTGCGGCTTTCAGCTTGGGAGTTTGCGCGGAGCGCAAACTCCGGGAGAAGGCCGGGGGCGTTGCGGGGGCAGTGCCCCCGCATTGGGGGTAGCGGAAGACCCCGCAGGGCCGCAGGCCCGAGGAGGCTGGAGCGTAGGGGGAGACTTCCCCCTCCTGATTCCGGGTCAGTAGGTGGTTTCGTCCATGGCTTCGAAGGTTTCGCGGACCCGCTGGAGGCGCTCCAGTTCGCGGGTGATGGTTTTTCCGTAGTCGAGGCTGCCGGATTCTATGCGGCCCGCTTCGTCTTCCCAGAATTGGATGTTGCGGAGGTTGATGAAGCGGAAACGCCGATCCAGGGAGCGCTCCGCCCATTGCCGGGCCGTGTCCCAGTAGGAGAGCGCCGCCCGGTAGCAGGCCTCCGCCGTGTTGAGGCTTTCCAGGTTCTGTTCGCGGAAGGGGGCGTTGTAGAAGTAGGCTTCCCGTTTGTTCCATTTGTTGCCGAGAAAGAGGTACTGCTCTATGAGGCGCAGGTGGAGGTGCATATTGAAGAGGTAGCGGTACTTTTCCCACTGGACCTGGTTCTCTATGAGGCAGAGGGCGTAGAGGGGGTTGGCGAAGTCCGCCTGTATTGCTTTTTCCAGCCAGTAGATGTTTTCCAGGGTGTCGTCCGGGCTTTGGATGTAGTGGAGGTGAAAGAGGCGGTAATATTGCTCCTTGTAGGTTACCCAGTAGGCCGGAAGGGGGAGCGTGATGAGGAGGAGCAGGATGAGGGCTGCTGTTCTGGTAAGGGCGCGGCGCCGGGGGTCCTTCACCCCTTCATTATCGGCATTTTTTCCAGGGCGGCCCAAACCAGGGCGGCGCTTTCCTCCGCGCTTTGGGAGGCGTCAATGCAGAGCACCCGGACTCCGGCCCGCTCGAATTCGGGGAGCAGCGCCCGGTAGCGTTCCCGCACGCGGATCTGGAAGTCCAGGCGCTCGTAGAGGTCCCTGCCGGGGCGGCTTCTGATTCGCTCCATGGCTATTTCCGGGTCCAGGTCGAAGAAGAAGAGCAGTTCCGGGCCGGGGAAGCCCCGGTTGAGGGACCAGGGGAGTTCCTCCCCGCAGTCAAGGCCCTGGTAGACGAGGGACGAGAGGACATAACGGTCGCTGACAACGAGTTCCCCCCGGGCGCAGCGCTCCGCCACGCCCCCCGCGCCGTAGAGGTGCTCGTTTCTGTCGGCGGCAAAGAGGCGGGCGCAGGTTTCCGGGCGCAGGGATAGTTCCCCCCGGAGGGCGGAGCGGATCATGACGCCTATGGGCCCCGCCGTGGGCTCGTAGGTCAGGTGGAGGGGGGGGATGCCGGGGCCGGCAGCGGGGCCGGCCTGGGCCTCCCGGAGGCGGGCGTAACGTTCCTTGAGCAGGACGATCTGGGTGGTGGTGCCGCTGCCGTCTCCGCCCTCGAAAACGGCGAAATTCTGTATTATCAGCATGAGATATTTGTTATATCATTGCCTGACAGATCCCGCAATTCAGGGGACGGATACCCGGCGCCCGGCAGCCTGTTGCATGGGTATGCTTTCGGAGTTTGCGGGGTTGCGCTTCCAAAATCTGACCTTTTGGAACCGCCTCATTTTATGCGCGAAGCGCAAGAAACTTCCGGGAGTTTTACCTGAAGAAGCGGCTTTTTTTATACTTCAGCCTTCACCTCCTGGCCTTCTCCGTCCTCTTAACCCTGACGGCGGCGGCGGCGCGCCCCCTCAAGGCCGTTCTTATGGAGCGGATGACAGAGGCACGGGATGCGCTGATCGAGACGCTTGAAGGGGAACTGGGCTACAAGCTTGAGTACCGCTCCATGGGACCCTCAGTTTTCGGGTACTTTGATGTGCGGGGGCTCCGCATATTCGGCGGCGCCGCCGGGCTCTACACGCGGGAATACCCCCTGCTGGCGGTGGACCGCATCCGGGTGTCTTACTCGTTTTTTGCGCTTCTGGAGGGCGATTCGCTGCGGGCCGTGCGGAGCATAAGGCTGGACGGGCCGGTGTTCAGCCTTCAGCCCGGCGAAAACCCGGAGTTGAGCGCCCTGGCGCGGCGCCTGGGCGGCGGCCCGGCCTCCCCCGCCTCCGGGGAGATTCCCCTGGAAGGGGGGCTGCGGATCAGTGTGCGCCGGGGGGCCTGCTTCGTCCGCTCCGGCGGCAGTTCCGCAGGCTTCCGGGGCCTTGCCTTTGACGCCCGCCTGGGCCAGGAGCGGCTTACCCTGCGGGGCAAATGGTCTACGACTCTCTCCATAGCCTACCTCCCGGAGCGCATTTTTACCGTCGGTATGGCGGGCAGGCTCCAGGGGGAGTATGACACGCGGAAAAAGCAGGGCGCCGTTACCCTCAACATTCCCGCGGCCCAGGGGGAGGGGTTTACCGTCAGCGCCATGAATTTCCACATCGCCCTGACGGAAGAGGGCTTCACGGTTAGCAAAATCGCCGATCGCGTCCCCTACACCCTCACGGTGGCCTATGAATTCGATTCCCGCCGGGTTTCCGGCGAATTCCGGGCGGATGATTTTTCGCCCCGGGAGCTTCTGATCCTCTCCGGCGCCCGGCGGCAGTACAACAGCTACCTTACCATGAGCATTACAGGAAGCGCATCCTTCGACAGTAAGCCCGGCGGGGTTCTCAGCTACGGGGCCGATCTGGAGGGCTTTTTGGGCGCCCATGCCCTTTTGGGGCGGGTCCGCTACCGGGTGCACGGGGAGGGGGACCAGCGGGGCGCTTCGTTCCGGGATCTGGGCCTGCGTTTTAACCGGGGGGAGATAGCCTACAGGGGGGACCTTGGGTACGGGCCCCTGGCCCCCAACGGGGTCCTTTCCGTGCGGGATTTCAGCCTCACCGGGGACGGAGACTTCAACGGGGAGTTTAGCCTCTCAGGCGACCGGGAAAGCATAAATGTTTACAGTGAAGGCTTCTCCCTGGGGAAGGTCAGTTTTGCCTTTCTCGACGGGGAATTCTCCCGCCCCGTGCCGGAATCCGCCGCCGGTTCAGGCGACGCCTTTCTCAGCTTGACGGCCTTCAGGTTCCGCAACCTGGAATCCTGGGAAAATGTCGAAACCGGCGAGCTGAACCTGCGGGGGGGCTATTCCCCGAATCCCCGCGAAATTCAGGCAAGCCTGGCCTTCGATTCCTTTTCCGCCGGGGACCTCCTGGAAATGGTCCGGCCCTTCAAAGCCATGCCCCGCTTTTCAGCGGGAATGGCCCCGGAGCTGGACCGGGTGCTTGTGACCACGGAGGTTTTTTTCAGCACCGACTTCAGGCACGTCACCTACAATGCGCCCCAGGTAGTGGCGGCCTACGGGGGATTCCGGGAGATTCTGGTACTTTCCTCGGTTTCGGGCACGGATCGCCGCTTCGAGTTGGGCCGGAGTAACGTGGCCTGGGGGGACGGGGGGATGGAATTTTCGGGGATGGTGGATATTTCCACTTCCGGGGATACATTCTTTTCGTTTCAGACCATGTACCGGGACCTGGTCTACTTCTTTCAGGGAACGATCATGGACCGCGGGGTCCTTAGTTTCGCGGGCTCCTACGGGCTTCAGGGCGGCCTGGCCCGGGGCCCCCGGGGAGAACTACGGGGGAGCATTGAGGCGGGGCCCGTTCCCATCCCGGCGGGGGAGGGTTTCGCCCAACTCTTCCTCAGCGCCTCCCTCAACTACGAGGGGGAAGGATCCTGGACCGCCCTGCTGGATAACCTGGAAATTTCCGGGCTTCCCACCCCCGCTTCGGCCAACACCCTGATCCGGCTTTCAGGGCAGGCGAATCAGGACGGAGGGGACACGGAATTTATTTTGGACGATGGCCGTTCCCCCCTTTCGGGGCGGGTTTCTTTTTTATGGGAGGACGGCGTCTACTCGGCCTCGGCCCGCCTGGAAAGCAGGGGCGGAGCGGAGTATTACGCGCTTGGCGGCCTCTACCGCGAGGGCGTCCTGGAACTCAGCCTGGAAGGGGAGCGTATGCAGCTCCACCGCTTTTTCGGCGGCGGCCTCAACCCCGTGGCCGCCGGGAGCGCCCGCTTCCGGTGGGAGAACCGGGACTACTGGACCCTGGACCTCGCCCTGGATTCACTCAGCGCCCGGCAGGGGGGGAATTCCCTGGAGTTGAAGGGCCGGGGATTCCTGGACCGGGATACGCTGGCGCTGGAAGACCTGTTCCTCAACTACGGCGGCCTCGTGGCGGAACTGGATCGCCTCAGCCTGAACCGGGCGGAGGGCCTGCTCGGAACCGCCGGCGTGGTCCGGGGGAGTGCCCTGGGGGAGGAGCTCAACATGGCCTTCATGGCCCGCCTGAATCTGGCCCCCATGGATTCCTGGCTCGATCTGGGGGCCGCTTCGGAATCCCTGTCGCTCCGCCTGGACGTAGCTTCCTTGAGTTTCGGGGATCAGGCGGCGCAGCCTTTCAGCGTGAATCTGCTCCGTTCCGCCGGGAGCCTGAGCCTTTCCGGCGGGCCGGGGAATATGCTCCGCCTCAGCCTGGACGATGAGGGCAATTTCCATACCAGCCTTTCCTACCCTTCGCCGCTCCGGGGCTCCTTTACCGGCCTCATCAGCACGGGAACCATAGACATAGCCTCCTCCAGCCTTTACCTCGATTTGGGCAGCCTCTTCAGGCTGATTCCGGAAAACAATGCGGTAAACTGCGGCGGCGGCATTGCCACGGGGCGGCTCAGAATTCAGGGTCCCCTGGGGGACCCTGAATTCTATGGGGCCCTTTACGCCACCGGCGTCCGGCTCACGGTGCCCGCCTTCCTCGGGGCCGAAATTGGGCCCACGCCGATTACGGTGATTCTGGACGGAAACGAGATGAGCTTCGGGCCCCAGTACGCCACCGTGGGGGCGGGAGCGGCGGTGGTGAACGCGTGGTTTCGCTTTGAGCGCTGGATACCGAACACCTTCAAGATAGATATACGGGCGGAACCGGAGACGCCGGTCCCCTTTGCCTTCGATCTGGGCGGGGTCATGGCCCAGGGGGGAGCCTCGGGCGTCCTCACGGTGGCCATGGAAAACCGGGAACTCCGGGTGCTGGGGAACCTGACCGGCGATGACGCGGAGATCATACTGGCCCTTAACGAGTTGGTCTCCGGGGATTCCCCGCCGCCGGAGCGGGACTATGAGACGCCCGTTTCCGTGGAAATAACGCTCAAGAGCGGGCGGAAGGTGGATCTGTACTGGCCCAACTCAAATATGCCCATCCTGCGGGCCAGCATAGCGGCGGGAACGGGAATGTATATAAAAAGCGATTCCCTTGCGGGCAGCCTCAGCCTGGACGGCGATGTTACCCTGAAAAGCGGGGAGATCTACTATGTGCAGCGGAGTTTCTACATACGGAACGGGATTCTGGAGTTCAGCAAGGATGAGGCTGCCATCGATCCCCGGATCACCGCCCGTGCGGAGGTGCGCGAGAGGAGCGAGGACGGGCCTGTAACCATCTCCATGATCGTGGAAAACGAGCCCCTGAGCAGCTTTACCGCCCGTTTCGAGTCCAGCCCGCCCCTCTCCCAGGCGGAAATTTTCTCCCTTCTGGGGCAGAGTTTCATCAACCCCTCCGGGGAGGCGGATCCCTCGACCACCCAGAATGCCCTTCTGGCCTCCATGGACATTCTGACCCAGTTGATGCTCAGCCGCCGGGTGGAGCGGACGCTCCGTAATTTTCTGGGCCTGGATATGTTCTCCTTCAGGACCAGCCTGATACGGAACGTTGTCTCCCAGGTCTGGAACCCGGTTGACAGGGGCGGCGTGGTGGGTAACTATTTTGATAATACCACTGTTTATGTAGGTAAGTACGTTGGGACCAATATGTTCGTTCAAGGGATGGTGTCTCTACGCTATGATGAGCTGCTAAATAACCGGATGGGCGTTTTCGGGCAGGATAAGGGGCTTTCCATAGGGCCCTACACCCTTGAGCCGGAGATAGGGATCGAGCTTTCAAGTCCCCTCGTGGATATCCGGTGGAATATAGCCCCGCTCCATAGTGAAAATTTGTTTGTCAACGATATGTCCTTCAGCCTGACCTGGCGATGGACACTCCGGTAGACCGTAGGAGGCGGGATGCGTAGAGGACTGACGGCGGCTCTTATACTGGTAAGCGCGGCTCTTTGTTTTGCCCAGGAGACCGGAGAATGGTACCAGGGGAAGCCGATTCGCAGTGTGAATTTCAGCGGCCTCCGGCACGTAAGCTCCGAAGAGTTGGCGGGGATCACCGAATCCTGCGTAGGCAGGACTTTTACCGACGATCTGTTTTGGGAGCTTCAGGGCAGGCTCTATGCGCTGGAATACTTTGAAAGCATCATCCCCGATATTGTTCCCCAGGGAGACGGGATAGCGATACAGTTTCAGGTGAGCGAAAGGCCCGTTGTTGCCCGCATCGTCTTTTCCGGCAATGCCGGTGTGCCCCGGCGGGACCTGCTGGATGCCGTCACCCTTAAAGTGAATGACATGATGAACCAGATGAAGCTCTCCGCCTGCGAGCGGGCCCTGGTTACCCTCTACCAGGAGAAGGGCTACCCCGATGCCAGGGTGCATACGGAGCTTCAGCGCTCCCGGGAAGGCGATACGGTAACAATCGCCTTCATTATTGAAGAAGGGGACAAGATCACTATTGAGGCCTTCCGCTTTGAAGGAAACGATACCTTTTCGGATCGGACCCTGCGGGGGCAGCTTTCCCTCAAGGTCCGGGGGGTCTTTAATGACGGCGCCTTTCAGGAGGCCAAGCTTGTCGCAGACCGGGCGGCCCTGCTGCGTTACTACCACGACCGGGGTTACATAGACGCCGAAATTCTGGATGTGGTTCAGGACCTGCAAAAGGATGAAACGGGCAACAACAATCTGATCATCACCTTCCGCATCTACGAGGGGAGGGCCTACAACTACGGCGGCCTCACCTTCGAGGGGAACCGGATATTCTCCACGGAACAACTCGACAGGCTGATCCACTCCCGGCCCGGCAGGACGGTCAATTCCCGGCAGGTGGAGGCGGACTATCAGCGGGTGGCGGACCTCTACTACGAAAACGGGTACATCTTCAACACAATTAACCAGGAGGAGCGGCGTAATGCCGCAGAGGGGATCGTTTACTACCACATCCGCATCGTGGAGCGGGGCAGGGCCCACATAGAGAGTATCGTGATCCGGGGGAACGAAAAGACCCGGGATCATGTAATACTGAGGGAGATTCCCCTGGAGCCGGGGGATGTCTACTCCCGGACCAAGATTACCGACGCGTACCGGAATCTCTACAACCTTCAGTTTTTTTCCAATGTCATTGTGGACACCCAGCAGGGCAGCGCCGACAGCCTGATGAATCTGATATTCGACTTTGAGGAACAGCCCACCACCAACATACAGTTCGGCATGACCTTCTCCGGCACCTCGGACCCCGGCGAATTTCCCGTAGCCATTGTTCTACAGTACCAGGACAGGAATTTCCGGGGCTTCGGCAACATCCTGGGGGGGGACCTCAACTTTTCCCGGGACACCCAGTCCGGCTCCATTACCTACACCCAGCGGTGGCTCTTCGGCCTGCCCCTGGACGGCGGCTTTGACCTCACCGTGGGCCACTCCCGCACGCTGGACCTCATGGACAACCAGGAGCCCCTCTTTAACGGCGACGACAACGGGATAGACTTTCCCGACGGCTACTACAGTTACAGTCAATACTATTCCGCCACCAGTTATCCCGCCGCCGAATACCTCATGACCATTGAGCAGTGGAACATTTCCCTGGGCTTCGGCACCGGCTACCGCTGGCTTACCCCCCTGGGGAACCTCCTGCTGAGGGGCGGCATACGGGTGGGCTTTGAGTACAACACCTACGATGACATGCTCTACCGGCCCTTCGATCCGGTGCTGCGGGACCGGAACAACAGTTGGGTTCCGGCCCTTTCCCTGTGGGGCAGCGTTTCGCTGGACACGAGGGACATTTACTACGATCCCTCCTCAGGTTACTACCTGAGCGGGCGGCTGGGTTACTACGGTTTCCTTCCCCAGGAGCGGGAAAAGTACATAAAGCCGGAAACCAAGGCGGAAATATTCTTTACCCTCTTCAGAATACCCGTCACCGACACGTACACCTTCAGGGGCATACTCGGTTTCCATTCGGGGCTCTCCTTCATCCTGCCCCAGCCCTTCAGCGAGGCTCCCCAGATAGAAAAGGCGAATCAGCTCCTCATAGACGGTATGTTCATAGGCCGGGGCTGGGACGATGTGCGGCTCCACACCCGGGGCAGGGCCCTTTGGGAAAACTGGGCGGAACTCCGCTTCCCCCTGGTGCCGGGAATGTTGGCCCTGGACCTCTTCTTTGACGCCGTGGCCTGGAGGGAAAGCCCCGGCAATTTCTTCACCCAGAGCCCCGGAGAGCTTCTGGACCATATGTACTTCAGCCTTGGCTTTGGCCCCCGCATCTCCATACCCCAGTTCCCCTTCCGGTTTCTCTTTGCTTCACGGTTCCGCATTCAGGACGGACAGATAGAGTGGTACAAAGGGAACCTGGGGCCCTTCAAATTTGTGTTGTCCCTGTCCATAGCCACTTACTAAAGGGGGGAATTATGCGAAAGCGAATACTTTTTCTGTGCATGATGACGGCCGCTTTCTCCGCGGGCGCCCAGCAGCTCACCCGCTTCGCCGTGGTGGATCTGGCGCGGGTCTATTCATCGTTCTTCCGGGATTCCCGGGCGGTCCGGGAATTCGAGGAGCGCAGCGCCCGGGTCCAGGCGGAGATAGACCGCATGACCGAAGAGATAGAGGCCCTCCGCAGCAGGCAGCTCGACGCCGAGGCGCGGGGCGATCAGGAACAGGCCCTGCGGCTGGAAAGCGAAATATACCGGAAATCCGAATACCTGCGGGAATACTTCCGGGTAAAAACCGAAGAACTGAACGACCAGAAAAACCGGCTGGCCCGCTCCGGGACCTTCCTGGATCAGGTCTACGGCGAAATACGTTTCATCGCTGAAAGCGAAGGCTACAGCATGGTGCTCAACCTCAAGGAAAACACAGGTATCCTGTGGTACAGTCCCACCGTGGACATCACGGACACCCTGATACAAAACCTGCTGGCCAAGGCGGGGCGCTGACAGCTCAGCGATTCCTGCGCGGCCTTCGTAGTAAAAATACACAAGAGGGCGCATCCCGGCCCCGCGGGGCCGGGACCGGGCTATCCGCTCCAATTTTTTTTGCCGTCCAGCGGCAAAAAAAGATTTCCGCTTCTATCCCTTGCGCGGAAGAAACGCTCCCCGCTGGTCAAGGCATCGGCGCTTGCTTTCAGGCGCTGTGAAATTACTAAAACTTGAAGAATTTTAACCACAAAGGACACAAAGAACACTTTCCCGCTATGGACTAAAGGGAAAGTAAAGGTTTTAATTAGAAAACCTTTTCGCGTTCTTCGCGGACTCTTTTGTTATATGCGCCGGCCCCGGACAGACCGGGGCTTTATTCTTGTTCCGCTCATTGATATAATACTGATCAATCACCCGGAGAGGAGGAATGTACGCCCGCGGATTCGAGTCCCATGCTGGACCAGTACAGGCGGATAAAACGGGAACATCAGGAGGATATACTTTTCTTCCGGCTTGGCGATTTCTATGAGATGTTTTCCGAAGACGCCCTGCTTGTTTCCGGCCTGTTGAACCTTACCCTGACCAGCCGCAACGGGCTTCCCATGTGCGGGGTGCCGCATCATTCGGTGCGCTCGTACATTGCCCGGCTCCTCAAACTCGGCAAGAAGATCGCCATCTGCGAACAGCTTTCGGAACCCGGCAAGGGCCGGGGAGTCATGGAGCGCAAGGTGGTGGAGGTTATTACTCCGGGAACGACGATAGATGAAGATTTTCTTGACAAGGGAAGCTCCAACTATCTGGCGGCCCTGGCGGGTAACCTTTCCGGCGCGCCGGGCTTTCCGGCGGGTTTTATTTCCTTTGCCTACATCGAACTGTCCACGGGCGAATTTTTTGCCACAGCCTTTCCTGCGGGGGAAGCCGCCGAAGGGCTGCGCCTGGAACTGGAGCGGCTGGGCATAAGCGAAATGGTGGCGCAGGAATCGCTGCTCGAAGAAAACGGCGATCTGGAGCGGGCCCTTCGGGAGCACGGCGGCATCATGGTGAACCGCTGGGCGGATTGGCTCTTCGACGCCGCCCGGAGCAGGGAGCGCCTTGAGGCGCAGTTCGGCGCGGAAAAACTGGCGGGTTTCGGCCTGCGGGACCATTCGCCGGAGATCCTGGCCGCCGGGGCCCTCCTGGACTATGTGGCGGACACCGCCGGGGGCCTCCTCTCCCATGTCCGCCGGCTTTCCCTCTACGGCGACACCGAGTATGTGGGCATTGACGAGGCGACCCAGCGGAACCTGGAACTGGTGAAGAACCAGCGGGACGGCGACATCCATTACAGCCTCTGCGAGGTGCTGGACGAAACCCGTACCGGCATGGGGCGCCGCCTCCTGAAACGCCGGATACTCCACCCCCTGCGGGACCGGGAGCGGATCAACGCCCGGCTAAACATGGTGGAGGCCCTGTACCGGGGGCAGGCCCATCTGGCGGTCTTCCGGGAGCTTCTCGGCAAGTGCCCGGACCTGGAGCGCCTCTGCTCAAGGCTCGCCATGGACAAGGCCCACGGCAGGGATATGCTTTCCGTGCGGAACGCCCTCTCCGTGCTTGAGGCCGTGGGGGAGGAGGCGCGGCGGGCGGGCCTTGCCCCCGGCGCGGCGGGCGGGGAAGCCCCGGAGGACCGCATGGCGGGGGACCGCCTGGCGGAGCTGCGGCGCCTGCTTGAGCGGGGCCTGGCGGAGACCCCCCCGGTGCTGCTCACCGAGGGGAACCTCATCAGGGACGGCTACTCCCCGGAGCTGGATGAGCTGCGGGGCCTCAAGAGCAACAGCTCGAAGCTCCTTGAGGCCTACCTTGAGGAGGAGCGGCTCCGCACGGGCATAGCAAGCCTCAAGATAAAGTACAACCGGGTCATAGGGTACTTCCTGGAGGTGACGAAGGCGCAGCTTGGGCGGGTCCCCGCCGACTTCGTACGCCGCCAGGGAATCAGCGGGATGGAGCGCTACTCCACGGAAAAGCTGGGCCTCCTGGAAAACGACATTAACAGCGCCTCCGGCAAGATAGTAGAACTGGAGAAGCAGCTTTTTCTTGAGCTGCGGGAAAAGGCCAAGGCCCTGGTGCCGGAACTTTCCGCCGCGGCTTCCCGGCTGGCGCGGCTTGACGCCGCGCAATCCCTGGCCCGGGCCGCCACGGTGCGGGGCTGGGTGCGGCCCGTACTGCACGAGGGGAATTCGCTGCGCATCATCGAAGGCCGCCACCCGGTGGTGGAAGCCCACCTTCACGGCGGGGAATTCATTCCCAACGACACTGTTCTCGATCAGGACGGCGTTGTCTTTGCCCTGATCACGGGCCCCAACATGGCGGGAAAATCCACCTACCTCCGCCAGGCCGCGCTGATCACGATCATGGCCCAGATGGGGAGTTTTGTCCCCGCCCGGGAGGCGGAGATAGGCATTACCGACAGGATTTACTGCCGGGTGGGGGCCCAGGACAATCTGGCCCGGGGGGAGTCTACCTTCCTTACGGAGATGAACGAAACCGCCTATATCCTCAACACGGCCACGGAGCGAAGCCTCGTGATCATGGACGAGGTGGGCCGGGGTACGGGCACGGAGGACGGCCTCTCCATAGCCTGGGCGGTCTGCGAAGAGCTCCTTGAGCGGGTTAAGTGCAGGACCCTCTTCGCCACCCACTACCATGAACTATCGCGTCTGGATCACCCCGGCCTGGCCAACCGTTCCATGGAGGTGCTTGACCGGAATGGGGAAGTAGTTTTTCTGCGCAGGTTGAGGGAGGGCCCCGCGGCGGACTCCTACGGCATCCATGTGGCGGCTCTTGCGGGGCTTCCCCCCCACGTTGTCCGGCGGGCCTCCGCCCTCATGGAGCAGCTCAAGCGCCCCGGCCGGGACCTCCGGGAGGCCCCCCCCTCCCCCGCCGCAGAGCCCCTGGACGAATGGTGCCGGAGCATAGGGGAGGAGGCGGCGCGGCTCGACATAGACCGCATGACCCCCCTGGACGCGCTGAACCTGCTCCAGGAATGGAAGCGCCGCCTCCCGCCGGGGGCTTCCGGGGAGCCCCGTAAGCCCCGCCGGACCGCCCCCCGCCCGGACCCCGCCCCGCCCCCAACACTCTTTGATTAGGCCGGGGGGCGTTGCGGGGCTCCCCCGCGTGAGCGGGTTCTTAGGCCCCCCGCAGAGGGGGTAGCGCAAGACGCCGCAGGCGGCTGGAGCGTAGGGGGAGACTTCCCCCATCCGTCCGGCTTGATTTTTCCGCCCCTTTCTGCCATCATGGTGCGTGTGTTCCGCCTGTAGGGGCGGCGCGGGCCGCTAGCTCAGTTGGCAGAGCAACGCCCTTTTAAGGCGTGGGTCCTGGGTTCGATTCCCGGGCGGCTCAGTGTAGATGCCTGTTCCATACTTCCGGGGCGGGCGTGTTTTCCGAATCCGCACCACCCATTATTTGTTTATCGCTTGGGTTCTATTTGCAGTGTTTTACTTGACCAGTAGTAGCCTATAAACTACTATGCAATATGTATAAGATACGGCATACCAGAGTTTATCGAATCTGGTTTAATAGACTTGGTGATCGACGAGCGAAAGTTAAAATCAATTTGCGCTTGAATTCGGTCAAGAAAGGCGATTTCGGGATTCAGAAGCCGGTCGGAGACGGAATCAAAGAAATTTTGAAGGAGCTTGAAAATGGAACTGTCTGATTGGGATATGGCGGAGGATATTGATACCAAAGAGGATGTGTATCTCTACATGGAAGAGGCCATAAAAGAAAACGATCTTGAAACTCTTTTTGACGTTATCGGCGCAATAGCCAGATCCAGGGGTATGGCAGCTATAGCAAAAGAAGCCGGACTTAACCGTGAGAGCCTTTATAAATCTCTTTCGCGGGATGGAAACCCCTCTTTTTCAACGGTGTCCAAAGTTCTTGATATTCTGGGATATAAACTGCAGGTTTTGCCGAAAAGCGCAGCCTGACCTGCGCAGCCTGACCGGGCCTAAAAGCCCATGGCGCGGACAAAATTCTTTTCAAAGTCCGGGTCCTCGGCGAGTTCTACTTTTTCCACCCGCCCGGCCAGGTCCCGCATCCGGCCCCGGAAATCCTGATTCAGCAGAAAAGCCCCGGCCCCGGACAGGGAGGTGTTGCCCGCAAAGTGCACCTTTCCGGCGAACTCCGGCGGCAGGAGCCCTATGGAGAGGAGGCTCGATTCCCGCAGGTGGTAGCCGAAGGCCCCGGCTATCTCCACGGTGTCCACCTCCGCCGCGCCCAGGCCGAAGCGGGCAAGGAGCATCTCTATGCCGCAGCGTATGGCGCCCTTGGCGAGCTGTATCTGCCGGATGTCCTTCTGCGACAGGTACACGGTATCCGTGATGAAGAAGGCGTTTTTGCCGCCGGCATCGGGCAGGGGGCGGAGCCGCCGGGCAAGTTCCCCCTCCCGGAGGGCAAGTTCTTCGGGCCGGGCAAAGCGGCCGTTTTTCCCGATGACGCCGTTCTTCACAAGTTCCCCGGCTATGTCCAGGAGGCCGCTCCCGCAGATACCGGCGGCCTCCGGCGAATCCTCCCCGCCGCCTATGACGGTGAAGCCGCACTCCCCGCCGCTTATGCTGAAGGATTCGACGGCGCCCCGGCTGGCCCGCATCCCGCAGCTTATGTTCATCCCCTCAAAGGCCGGGCCCGCCGCGGTGGAGGACGCTGCCAGCGCGCCGTCCCGGGCGAGGACCATCTCCCCGTTGGTTCCTATGTCGATGAACAGGGTTACTCCCCTTCGTTGATCCAGCCCGGCGGCAAGGATGCCGGAAACGATGTCCGCCCCCACCCAGGCGGAGACCAGCGGCGGAAGCCAGATCAGGCCGAAGGGGGATATGCGCAGGTCTTCCGCCGGGAGGTGCTGCCCCCCAGAAAGGGCCGGCTCGTAGGGGTAGCGGCCCAGGGATGAGGGGTCTATGCCGCAGGCCAGGTGAAGCATCGTCGTATTGCCCGAATAGATCATCTCGTAGACCCGCTCCCTGGGCACGCCGCTCTTCAGGATCAGCGCGTCCAGGAGTTTCAGCAGGGCATCGAGAAAGGCATGGTGGAGCGTGCCCAGCCCGCCTTCCTCCCTGACGGCAAAGCGGATCCGCCCCAGCACGTCCTGCGCGTAGAGCGCCTGGGGGTTCAGCGCGGATTCGGAGGCCAGGACCCTTCCCGTGTTAAGGTCCGTCAGGGCCAGAACCAGGGTGGTGGTGCCTATGTCCACGGCCAGGCCGTAACTTTCCCCGCTGGTGTCCCCCGCCTCAAGCCCCAGCCGCCCCTCCGGGGATTCCCCGCCCGCGGGCCGCCCGCCGTAGACCCCGGTAAGGCCGCCGGAGAATTCCTTGGTGATAAAGGGCTTAAGCTCCACCTCAACGCTGCTTCCCCCGGCAAGAATCTTCAGGGTTTCATTGTCCGCGCCCCGGTCCTGAATCACTATCTCCGTGCCGGCTTCCAGGCGGTACTGGCAGGCAAGCACCCGCCGGCCCGCAACGCTTACTTCGCACTTGTGGCAGATCCCGGAACCGTTACAGGGGGATTCCAGGGCAATCGCCCGGTTACGGGCCGCTCCGCTGCGGGCCGCCTCCAGAATCGTGGAGCCCTTCGCCGCCGTAACGCTGGTGCGGGCGCCGTCTTTTCCGCTGATAAAAACCGCTTCCACCGTCTCCGCCATTACCGCTTCCTTATGGTTTCCGTAAAGACCCGGAGATGCTCCAGCGGGGTGGCCGTGGAGAGCCCGCAGGCCGGGGCGATGATGTCTATGCCCCTCCTCAGCAGGGCCTCAGCGCCGGAGCGTATCGTAGCATTGCTGCCGGAATGCAGCAGGTAGGTGCTCAGGTTGCCCATCGTTACCAGATCGCTGTACTCCTCCTTGAGCCCCGCCAGATTCACCATGGCGTCCACGCTCAGCGCGTCTCCCCGCAGCCGGGGAAGGTATCGTTTCACGATGCGGAGGTCCCCGCAGATATGCACTATCACGGGGAGGCCCAGATCGTGAATCGCCTGAGCCAGGACATTGACGTAGTGCAGCGTATATTCCTCGAAGAGCGCCGGTCCCAGAATCTCCCCCGTAGCGGTGGGGTCCGCAATGGTGATGACCGAGGCCCCGTTTTCCGCCATCAGCGCCGCCCAGCGTACCAACTCCTCCGTAACCTGGGAGATAAAGCGGTGGGCCCCCTCCCGGTCCCGGCGCAGCTCCTTGAGAAAACTCACCGGCTCCACCAGGGATGCGGCGGCGCTCACCGGGCCGGTGATGCAGCCTATAGCCGGAATATCCGGGCGGCTCCTGGAAAGCGCGGAGAGGCTCTCCAGAACCGCCCCGGCCCGGACATTCCTCGCTATGGCCCCTGCCGGGGGAAGCGCCGTCTTTCCCACGGAAGGAAAAGCTTCCCGCAGTATCTTGGGCTCGCACTCCCGGCTGCCGTAATCAATCTCGCTGCCCAGGGCCTCCGCCTCTATGCTCATGCAGAAGGGAAGGCCGAAATTTTCAAAACCCGTCTCCGCCTCCACATCCAGGGCCAGCCGTCCCATAAGATCCGCCCGGTGGTGGGCCGCAGGAAGGGCGCTGCCCGTATCGTCCATCACCTCGACGATGGCGGCGTTCATCATGCCTCCGGGGCAGATCACCGGGGGCCGGTCCACCTCCTCCCCCCTGAGCGCCCTGAGCAGCCGCTCCCTGGGCGAGAGCCCCGTCACGGAGACACCCCGCTCCCGGCCCCACCGCCGGCAGCCTCAGGAGCCCCCTCCGCGAGACGCCGGCAGAGCCGCACCGCCTCGGCGGCATTTTCCCCGTAGCCGTCGGCCCCTATGCGCTCGGCAAAACCCTGGGAAATGGGCCCGCCCCCCACGGCAACCTTGAACTTCTTGCGGATGCCCCGCTTCTCAAGAATGCGCACCACCTCAGCCATGGAATCCATCGTTGTCGTCATGAGGGAGGAGATCAGAATAAGCCCCGCGTTACTCTCCACGGCCCGGTCCACAAAGGTCTCCGGCGCCACATCCCGGCCCAGGTCCACAATCTCGAAACCCGAAGCGTCGAGCATGATCCGCACCAGATTCTTGCCTATGTCGTGGGTGTCCCCCTCGATGACCCCAATCACCCCCCGGTACTTTACCGGCGTATCCTCCGGCTTCAAGTGGGGCCGCAGAACCTCAATACCGGCGTTCATCGCATCGGCGCAGAGCAGCAATTCCGGCACAAAGTACTCCTCGTCCTCGAAGAGCCTGCCCGCCCGTTCCATCCCCCGCGCCAGCCCCCGGTCTATCGCCTCGTAGGCGTCGGCGCCCCCGTCCAGCGCCTCCCTGGCATAACGCGCCGCCGCTTCCTCATCCATATCGACCACGGCGTCCGCGAGTTTCTCAAAAAGTTCCGTCATGGCGGCCCCCCGAATCACTATACCACA
>JAISQV010000150.1 GCA_031273985.1 Spirochaetaceae bacterium
GCCGAATGGATAGGGGCCGTGAATTCCCTCAAAGAATACGGACAATGGTGTAACGATATTTCCTTCAATGTCGCCGATGTGGACGGGATTATTGAAAAGCATACAGGCGGTAAATTGGAACGGGAGGAGTAGGAAGCATATATAAAAAATATACAAAAGATTGGAACTGGCTCATGTTCTACCGTCTTTCTTCCCAGGGGGAAAGTATACACTGCGAGAAAGAGGCTCCCTGCGACGCCTTTGACGTAAACAAGTACGGGGAAGTGTCCGGGGAACTCCGCTACGACGGGGAGTTCCTGGTGGCCCTGAGCGGGAAGGGGGCCTTTGCCCTCACCCTGGAGGGTGAAACCATTCAGCATGACGGGGAAATCCGTTTCAGCGGCTATACTACCCATACCGACTTCGGCTCCCGTTACGCCCCGGAACCCGGCTGGCAGTACAGCCCGGAGCATCGCGTATTCTACCGTTATTCCCCGGAAAAAAAGAGTGTTGAAAAACGGAGCTTCCCCCAGGTTTTATGAACAAAAAACACCCGCAGAACGGGTAGTACCTCTTCGCGCAAGGGACAATTCCGCGCTGCTGAATAGCAGCGCCTAAATCCTTACCGCTAATTGCCAGACCCGAAGGGGCTGATAGAAGCGGAAATCCTTGTTGAGCCCTTGAGGCTCAACAAGATTGGAGCGGATAGCCCGGTCCCCGGCATCCGCAGGATGCCGGGGATGCGCCCCTATTCTCTTTACTATGCCAGCTTGAGACTAACCTGACATTCCGCCGCCCCGGGCCGGAATGGGACCTGCGAGTCGCCCCGGCCCATGTTGGGGGTAAAGCCGGTTGCCCGTATCCTGAGGGCCATACAGCGGAGGCATTCAGCGGCTTCGTCGCCGGTACATATCTTGTTGTCGTACAGGGAGTAGAGTTTTCGCACGTCCACCGGCGACAGGTTGGGCATCACTACATTGGCCCCGGCGAGCAGGGCCTTTTCCCGGCCGTCCGGCGTGAGGGTGCCCAGGGCCGTGGTTGCCGGGAGCAGGGTGCGGGGCAGGAGGAGCCGGGTAAGGGCGACCATGCGCAGGGTGAGGCCCTCGTCCCCGGCGGGGTGTCCGGCAAAGGGAGTGCCCGAAGCGGGAATGAAGGGGCCTATGCCCACCATGTGGGGGTCCAGGTCTTCAAGGAAGCGGAGGTCCTCCAGCAGGCACTCCGGGGTCTGGAAGGGGGTCCCCACCATGAAGCCCGCCCCGATCTGGTAGCCAATGTCCCGCAGCGTGTAGAGGCATTCCTTGCGCTCCGCAAGTTTCATTGACGCGGGATGCATGGCCCGGTAGTGGGCCTCGTCCGCCGTCTCGTGCCGCAGCAGGTAACGGTTCGCTCCGGCGCTGTAAAAGTTTTCGTAACTCTCCCGGCCCCGCTCGCCGATGGAAAGCGTAATCGCATGGCCGGGAAATTCATTTCTTATGGAGCGTACAATTTCTGTGATCATCCCGTCGGTGTAGTAGGGATCCTCCCCGCCCTGAAGCACGAAGGTCCTGAAGCCCAAGCCGCTCCCGATGCGGCAGCAGTCGAGAATCTGTTCCGCGCTGAGCCGGTAGCGGTTCACTCCCTCCGCATCCCGGCGTATGCCGCAGTAAAAGCAATTGTTCTTGCAGTAATTGGTGAATTCGATGAGCCCCCGGAAGTACACATCCTTCCCGTAGTGCTCCTCCCGCACCCCGCGGGCCAGGGCATAGAGCCCCTCCGCCTCGTCCCTGTCGTCTGTCGTAATGTAGTGAAGAATCTCAGCATCCGTCATAACCTGTCCCTTCCTCAATGGCCGCGCACAAGTCCTGAAAAGCCCGGTCCCGGTAATTCCGGGGCCGCTCCAGGGGCGCCGCAAATTCCGCCGCCAGGGCGCCTGAATCCATCAGCACCACCTTATCGCCCAGATACACCGCCTCTTCAATGTCGTGTGTAACCAGTATCACCGTCAAGCTTAATCGCCGCCATATCCCCTCCAGTTCCCGGCGCAGGCGGGTCCGGGTAAAGGAATCCAGCGCGCTCAAGGGCTCGTCCAGGAGCAGCAGCTCCGGCCTCCTGCAAAGGCACCGCGCCAGGCTTGCCCGCTGGGCCATGCCCCCGGAAAGCTGCCGGGGCCAGGCCCCGCCCCAGCCTTCCAGCCCCACCAGCGCAAGAATTTCCCGTATCGCGGAAGCCCCGGCCTCCCGGTCCCCGGCGGGAAGGGCCAGCCGCAGGTTGCCCTCCACCGTGAGCCAGGGGAGGAGCCGGGGGTCCTGAAAAACGATGCCCGTTTTCATCCCCGACCCAAGCCCCGCCCCCGCCCCGCCGTCTTCGCCGGTGAATTCCACGGTCCCGGAATCGGGCCTTTCGAGGCCGGCCACGCATTTGAGCAGCGTCGTTTTCCCGCAGCCGCTCCTGCCCAGAATCGCCGTAAAGGAGCCCTCCGCTATATCCAGCGAAAAGCCGTCGAGCGCCCGGACGGTCTTTCCCGGCGGGTGGTAGGTCTTCGTGAGGCCCCGGAGCCGGAGGCCCTTGGTCATGGGCGGCTCCTAGTCATGCGCCGTCCCGTGGAGATTCTCCGCCGGGGGAATCAGCCTCGATGCGGCCAGGCGGAGCAGGGCGTCGAAGCCCAGCCCCAGAACCCCTATCGTGATGATCCCCACAAAGACCCGGTCCACCCTGGCCATGGCCTGGGAGTCGGTGATCAGGTAGCCCAGGCCCGAGGCGGAGGCAAAGAGCTCCGCCCCCAAAAGAGCCCGCCAGGCATAGCCGAACCCGAGGCGGAGCCCCGTGATGATCTGCGGCAGCGCCGCGGGGATCAGCACCAGGCGCAGATGCCGCCAAAAGGAAAGTTCCAGGGACAGGGAAAGCTCCAGCCAGCGGCGGTCCATCGAATCAAAACCGCTTTCCGCATTGAGAAAGACGGGAAAAAACGTTGCCAGCACAATCACGGCAAGCTTTGACGCCTCCCCGATGCCGAACCACAGAATCAACAGCGGGATCAGCGCCAGGGGGGGCACCGCCCGCAGGGCCTCGAAGATCCCGTGGAAGATCTTCCGCAGCGGGGGGCACTCGTGGAAAAGCAGCGCCAGGGGCAGGGCGCAGAGGACGCTGATCCCGTAGCCCGCCCAGACCCTGCCGAGGCTCACCGCGATATGCTTCTGCAGTTCGCCCCGGGCAAGCAGCCGGAGCGCGGCGCTCCCTATCTTTCCCGGTGAAGGGACGAGGTAGGGGTTAAGCAGCTTGAGGCCGGAAAGCCCCCCCCACAGGGCCAACAAAGCCAGGGGCAGTACCGCGTACAGAAGAGCGTTTACCGCCGGGGCGCGCCGAAGCTCCATTACCTGCCGTAGGCCGAAGGCCGTATAAAATCCTCCGGCCTCACCCTCACCTCTATCATCTCCTGATCGTAGAGAAAATCCACATCCGCCCGGAGCGCCGGAAGATCATCGTTTTCCATGACCCGCGCAATGCCGCTCCACTCAAAAAGTTTTGCGCCGTCCTCCGGGGAAATCTGCTGATACCGGGAGCCTATGGCCACCGCCTCGTCCCGGTGCGCCGCTATCCAGTCAAAGGCCGCCTCCTGCGTGTCCAGGTACAACTGCAAAAGATCCGGCCAGGAAGCGGCAAAGCCGGGCCGCACCGCGGTAAAGAGCAGCGGCGTAAGGTAGCCGTCGGCGGTAAAAAGAATACGGGCCCCCGCCTCCTGATCCCGAATGATGAGGCTTGCCGCCTGCAAGGCGCCGTCTATCTGCCCGGAAAGCAGGGCGGCCCGCGCCTCCGGGAGGCCCATCTGGATAAAGTTCAGGTCTTCGGGGCCCAGCCCCTCCCGGACCAGGGCGGCCACCAGCATCTGGTGCAGCACCGTCCCCTTGGGCCCCGCGACGGTCCTCCCCCGAAGCTCCGCGATGCTCCGGGGCCCGCCGTCCCTCACCATCAGCGCGAAGGTCTGCCGGGGCCGGCTCACCAGGGCGGCGATCTCCACACGATTTCCCGCGGCGTTGGCGAGAATTATCGACGTGGAATTGATCACCGAGCCAATATCCAAAGAGCCCGCAGCCATGGCCTGGGTCTGATCCGCGCCGGAGTTGATCTCGTGCCAGCGCACTTCCACCCCCTTCGCCGCAAAAGCCTCCTCCAGCATACGCCGCTCCCGCATCACCATAATCTGCAGATTAAAGGGCGACTCCACATAAGAAACATTGATCGCCGCCGGATAAGCGGGCGCGGCGGGAGCGGCAGCCCCGGAAGGCGCCTCCCGCTGAGGCCCCGCATGAAGCGGCGCGGGCGCAGCCAGAGCCTGCACCGCAAGCAGCGCGAACAAAGCGGGCACAGCCGGAAAGCCCCTCGTCTTGCGCGTAACAATATTCATATTCACTCCTTCATTTCACTGGAAATCGCCGTCTTGACGGTTACCCCCGCCAGCTTCCCCAGCTTGCCGGTCAGCGCATTGATCTCGTCCAGCTCCCCCTGCAGCGTAATCGCAATCACCGACATATCCTCGGCGTCGAAGGGAATCCCCATGCGCCCCTTGATAATGCCCCGGAAAGAGCCCAGGGTCTCGTTAAACTCCGCCTGCACTTCCCGCGGCCTTTCCAGCACCGCGCCTATCACCGCAATCCTGTTCATGCAGCCTCCTCATAAAAAAGCCCCCAAGCCTAAGCCTGAGGGCAATGTTCCGCCTTAACATTACCCTCGGGGATTCAGAACGCATCTTGATTCCCAAAGGACCGTTACATCGTAAGGCAGGCGCATCTTTCTGTCAAGAACGCGGAATACAGGGAAGGAGGGGGCCGAGCCCCCTGCGCTCCAAAGGTTTTGGCTCCGCCAAAACGCTTTTGCGCTACCCCCACAGCGGGGGGAGTCCCCCCCGCAACGCCCCCCCATCCCAAGCGGAAAACCGCAAAGCGGTTTTCCGCAGCCCCCCGGCCTTTCCCGCTGGGCGGCGGCGGGAAAGGGGACAGTTACTTACATACAGTCCGTGGATGCGCTGATTTTGGCGCTGCTGCCGGCTGAATTCTTCGGGCCCGTGACGCAGGGCTTGACGCCGCCGCCGTATGCGATGGAAGACAGCGTATTATTGCCGCCGGTGATCACCAGATCCGTAAAAGAAGAGACGGGTATCTTGTTTTGGTCAACGCTGCCGGCAGGCGCCAGAACGCCGCCCGCTCCGGTTATCCTGCCGCTGCCCGAACCTCCGGCGTTCAGCCTGGCCCCGTTTCCCGCGAAGATGATCCTGCCGGGCAGGACATCGTCGTTGGTCAGGGTTATGGAACCGGTTCCGGTAAGCGCCACCACCGCATTTTCGGCGAGGGTAAGAGCCCTGCCCGCGGCTACGGTAAGCGTCTTTCCGGCGGCGATACTAAACTTCACCGGCCCGGCGGGGATCGTTACGTCCCTGTCGGGAGCATAGTCTACATTCAACGTTACCGCCGGTACAAAGCTCAGAACCGTGGTAAAGTTGTCCAGCGCCGCCGGGAGCACTTCAAACGAAGCCGCGGTAAGAACGCCGAGGTTGTTTACGGTAAAGGTGTCGTTTACCTGGAGATTCGTAAAAAGGGTAACAAACTCCCAATCAATGGCGGGGTCCGCAACCGCTTCGTTCATCCCGCTTCCGTAGCCCTCTTTTATCTTCCCCTCCGCGGCGCTATAAAACACTGTGGCCTTCGTGTTGGAAGCGCTTCCGGCGATTTTGTAGGGGCCGGAGCTGTA
>JAISQV010000243.1 GCA_031273985.1 Spirochaetaceae bacterium
CGCCGCCACGGCGTCCCCCTCGGTATAGGCGCCGTAACCCACGCCGTCCATGATTACCAGCACCACGGGGCCTTTGCGGCCCTTCCATGCGGGGTTTTTCTTTAATGGTTCCACGCGAAGCTCCTTGTTCGGGACGAATTGGGGACCCAGGTCTCTTGGACCAAGCCCCCTTATCAGCATAATTGATCCGCCGGGAAATTTCATTTATGGTCCTTGCATGAAGGACGGCTCATGAAGGACGGCGCGGTTCCGGTGGTTTTCTCCTCGGATGATTACTTTGTTCCCTATCTGGCGGCGCTGGTTCAGTCTATCATGGATAACGCTAAAAAGCCGCTGCGCTACCGGTTTTTTGTGCTGCACCGGGGCATAGCGCAGGAGAATCAGCGGCTTCTCGGCTCCCAGGTGGCCGCGGGAGGCGTTGCTGCGGCGGGGGATGCGGGGCGGCGCGGCGCGGAGGGGCCTTCCTTTTCCCTGGATTTTGTCGATGTCAGCGCCCACATCAGGGGCTACGATTTTCCTACCCACTTTCTGCCGGCGGAATCCTACTTCAGGCTGCTCATTCCCTATCTGTTTGAGTATGAAAAGGTGCTTTACCTTGACAGCGACATGATCTGCGGCGCGGATCTTTCGGAGCTCTACGCCCTGGACCTGGGGGAGCATCTTCTCGCCGCCTGCCGGGACGATTTTCTTGCCGGAGACCGGGGCCGCTACCACGCCCGCTCCATAGGGCTGGCCAGCCACCGGGATTATTTCAACGCGGGTATGCTGCTCTTCAACAGGGCCGCCTTCAGCCGGGGGGTCTCCATGACGGGCCTGCTGGATCTTGCCGTGTCGCGGGACTGGCAGTTCTGCGATCAGGATGTGCTGAACGTGGTCTGCGCGGGAAAGACCCTGATTCTCAACATGGAGTGGAATGCCATGGTAACGATGTATAACGAGGATCAGTTCCCCCCGGAGCTCCGGCAGGAGTACCGCCGCTCCAGGGCGCGGCCCAAGATAAGCCACTTTGCGGGGCCCAAACCCTGGGACCGGCGCTTCGGGTTTGGGTTCAACCCGGCGGCGCGGGCGGGGCAGTTAGAGTTATTCCTGCGCTACGCGGAAAAGACACCCTTTATCGGCGTGGTGCGGGAGCGGATGGAGGCCCTTCCCCGGCGGGAAGGGCGCTGAGGGGGGGCCGAGGTTCGTTATAGCGCGTTTTTATTTTCAATGCTGTCCCGTATGTTTTTCATTCTTAAATCAAGCGCGGCGCTTGTTTCGGCGCAGGCGCTTAGTTCTACCGATAGTTTTTTTGCCGTTTCTTCATCTATGTCTTTTTTATAGCGGAGTCTGTGTTCCAGGTTTGCCCAAAAGTCCATGGCTATGGTTCTTAGTTGGACCTCCACCTTCATGTGCCGTTTTTCGTTATGCAGGAATATGGGGATTTCGATTATCAGGTGGAGGCTCCGGTAGCCGCTTTCTTTGGGCTGGGCTATATAGTCTTTCTTTTCCAAGAGGGTAATGTCGTCCTGGCGGAGAAGGCAATCCGCCAGCATGTATATATCATCCACAAAGGGGCATATAATGCGGATACCGGCAACATCATGGAGGTTTTCTTCGATGGAATTGACGGTAACCGGGAGGCGCCGCTGCCGTAATTTTTTCCGTATGCTTTCAAAATTTTTGACCCGGCTTTTTATATTGTCAATCGGGTTCCGTTCATGGACGAATGAAAATTCTTCATCGAGAACCCTGAATTTTGTTTCGACTTCCATGAGGGCGCAGCGGTAGTAAGACAATAGCTTTTGGGCCGGTTCAATGCTTTTATGGATAATTCCAAAAAAGCCGTCTTCAAATTTCTGGATTTGTTTTTTGAAATAATCCAATGAAAAATCCATACTATAATTCTTATTTCATTGTCTGCCTTTGTCAAGGTTGCTGGGTATAAACAAAAGAGTCCGCGAAGGACGTGAATTAACGCAATTATGGATATGGCAAGCATTTTTTATGCGCAAAAATGAGCGTAATGAGCGGGTGCCCCTTCTTCCTTCGTGTCTTTCGTGCTCTTTGTGGTTAAATTCTTAAGGATTTTGTGGGTCAAGTTTAGCCCTGCGCCCCCTACCGGTACTCTTCCCAGGCCTTTATCTCCAGCCCCCCGCCGGCGCGGGAGCGGGCGTAGGCCAGGGCATCGATGAAGGCCCGGGCGGCTTTTATGTTGGTAAAGAGGGGTATGTCAAAATCTATCGCCATGCGCCGGATCAGGTAATCGTTCCTGAGTTCCGTTTCGCGGTTGTTCTTGGGGATGTTGATGATCAGGTCCACCTCCCGGTTCCTGATGAATCCCGCAATGTTCGGCTCCTTCGATTCCAGCGGCCAGTTGAGGGCGGTTACGGGAACCCCGCTGCGGGCAAGGAATTTAGCGGTGCCCCTGGATGCGTAGAGTTCGTAGCCCATCTCCACCAGGGTCCGGGCGGAGTCCAGAAAATCTATCTTTTCCTCCATCGTCCCTGTGGAGAGCAGGATTCGCTTTTTAGGTATCCTGTAGCCCACGGAGAGGAGCGCCTTGAGGTACGCATCGTGCATATCCGTGCCTATGCAGCCCACCTCCCCCGTGGAGGCCATTTCCACGCCGCTTATGGGGTCCGCCCCGTGGAGGCGGGAGTAGGAAAACTGCGCCGCCTTGACGCCCACCCACTCCAGGTCCAGGGCGGAGGACACCTCCTTCTCCACCGGTTCGTCCAGCATGGCCCGCACGGCGAGCTCTATCATGTTTACCCGGCTTACCTTGGAGCAGAAGGGGAAACTCCGGCTTGCGCGGAGGTTGCACTCAATCACCAGCACCCGGTTGCGCTGCGCCAGAAACTGAATGTTGAAGGGCCCCGTGATGTCCAGGGCCCTGACAATTTCCCCGGCAATCTTCCGCACCTTCCGTATGGTTTCGATGTAGAGCCGCTGGGCGGGCAGCACCACCGTGGCGTCCCCCGAATGAACCCCGGCGTTTTCTATGTGCTCGGTAATGGCGTGAAACAGTATCTCCCCCCGTTTTGCCACGGCGTCAATCTCTATCTCCTTGGCGTTCTCAACGAATTTACTGATCACCACGGGGTGCTCCGGGGAGACATCCGCCGCCAGCCCCAGAAATGTTTCGAGGCTCTCATCGTCCCAGGCTACATTCATGGCCGCGCCGGAAAGGACATAACTCGGCCTTATCAACACCGGGTAGCCCGCCTCGGCGGCAAAAGCCTTTGCCGCCGCAAGATCGGTTAATTCCCGCCACTCCGGCTGCTCAATGCCCAGCCGGTCCAGCAGGGCGGAGAATTTGTTTCTGTCCTCCGCACTGTCTATGGACTGGGGGGTGGTGCCATAGATGACCGCGCCCGCAGAATAGAGCTTCGTGGCCAGGTTATTGGGAATCTGCCCGCCCATGGAAAGGATGAGCCCCTCGGGCCGCTCCCGCTCGTAGATATCGAGGACCCGCTCCAGGCTGAGTTCTTCGAAGTAGAGCCTGTCGCACATATCGTAGTCCGTGGAGACCGTTTCGGGGTTACAGTTCACCATGATGGAGTAGCGCCCCAGCCGCCGGGCCGTTTCCGCGGCGTTGACGCAGCACCAGTCAAACTCAACGCTGCTCCCTATGCGGTAGGCCCCGGAGCCCAGCACCATCACGCCCCGGCCTGCGGGACTCGTGTCGTCCCGGACGCCCCCGTTCTCCACCCCGGCGTAGGTCATGTAGAGATAGTTCGTCTTGGCGGGGTACTCCGCCGCCAGCGTGTCTATTTGCTTTACCGAGGGCATGATCCGGTAATTTTCCCGGAGGGCCCGGACTTCCATCTCCTCCATGCCCAGAAAGCGGCCTATGCGCTCATCGGAAAAGCCCAGCCCCTTCGCCCTGGCCAGGAGGCTCCTATCAACACTGCCGCCTGCAACCCCGCCAAGGGCCCGCAGGGAATTCTCCGCTTCCAGCACATTCGCAATCTTGTACAGAAACCACTTGTCTATTTTGGTAAGCCGGTTGATCCGCTCCACGGACCAGCCTTCCTGCAGGGCCCGGTAAATGATAAATATCCGCCGGTCCGTGGGCCTGGACAGGGCCTCCCGGATATTTTTCGCCCCGGCCCCGCAGTACAGGTCCTCCCCGGCCAGCCCCGGAGCCCCGGAGCCCGTCATCCTGACAGCTTTCTGCAGGGCCTCCTCGAAAGTCCGCCCTATGGACATGACCTCCCCCACACTCTTCATTTCCGAGCCTATGCGGAGGTCCACATTCTTGAATTTCGCCAGGTCCCAGCGGGGCATCTTGACCACGCAGTAATCCAGCGCCGGCTCAAAACAGGACTTGGTGGCCCGGGTGATGCGGTTCTCAATGTCCGTCAGCGCGTAACCCAGGGCAAGCTTCGCCGCCACAAAGGCCAGGGGGTAGCCCGTAGCTTTGGAGGCCAGCGCCGAAGAGCGGGAAAGCCGGGCGTTCACCTCGATGATCCGGTAGTCCTCCGAGGCGGGGTCCAGGGCGTACTGAATGTTACACTCCCCCACAATCCCGAGGTGCCGTATCACATCGATAGAGATTCTGCGCAGCTTGTGGTACTCCCCGTCGGTCAGGGTTTGCGAGGGGGCGACAACGATACTTTCGCCCGTATGAATCCCCAGGGGATCGAAGTTCTCCATGTTGCACACCGTAATGCAGTTGTCGTAAACATCCCGCACCACCTCGTACTCAATCTCCTTCCAGCCGCCGAGCCATTCCTCTACCAGCACCTGCGGCGCGGAACCGGCGTCGTAGTTGCGCGCCAGGGCCCTGTCGCAGCGGCGGCGCAGCTCCGCCTCGTTCCGGCAAATCCCGGAACCGGAACCTCCCAGGGCGTAGGCTACCCGGACCATCACGGGGTAGCCTATCCCCGCCGCCGCCTCAACGGCAGCATCCGTGCCGGTAACAGCGATACTGCGCGGAGTCAGCGCGCCTATCTCGTCCAGGCGCTCCACAAAACGCTGCCGGTCCTCGGTATCCAGAATGGCCCGCACCGGGGTACCCAGCACCTGCACCCCGTACTTGTACAGCACCCCCTCCCGGTCCAGCGTCAACCCGCAGTTCAGCGCCGTCTGCCCGCCAAAGGAAAGCAAGAGCCCGTCGGG
>JAISQV010000185.1 GCA_031273985.1 Spirochaetaceae bacterium
TTTGCGGAACCGCCATAGGCGGTGAAGCAAACTCCCAAGCTGAAGCAACAACGCGGCTTCAGCAGCAACGCCCCGTGATTCCTCGCTGGAGTTTGCGGAACCGCCATAGGCGGTGAAGCAAACTCCCAAGCTGAAGCCGCAAAGCGGCTTCAGCAGCAACGCCCCCGAAGCGCCCGCTTGTGCTGGGGAGTCCGCCCCATAGGCGTTTACTTAGCTTGTTTACTGACCCCAGACCACACGGGCTTTTGTTCGGAATTCCCCGCTTTTGTCCGTATCGTCCGTGCGGTCGACTTTTCCTCTACTTTTCCTCTACTTTTCCTCTACTTTTCCTCAGTTCCACAGCGGAAAAGTTCCACAGCGGAAAAGTTCCACAGCGGAAAAGTTCCACAGCGGGAAAGCAGTTAAATTCTTCATCTATGCCCCGGAGCCCTCCCTACACCTTGCCCGCGGAACCGAGAACATTGATGTTCTTGTGGGCGTAGAGCTTTTTGAGCTCCTCCCGGGCGGGTCCCAGGTACTTGCGGGGATCGAATTCCTCCGGGTGCTCGGCAAAAACCTTGCGGAGTATGGCGGTCATGGCCAGGCGGCCGTCGGAATCGATGTTGATCTTGCAAACCGCGCTCTTGGCCGCCCGGCGGAGCTGGTCTTCGGGGATGCCCACGGAATCGGGAAGCCTGCCGCCGAACTGCTCGATGATCCTCACGTACTCAACGGGTACGGAAGAGGAGCCGTGGAGCACGATGGGGAAGCCGGGGATACGCTTTTCTATTTCTTCCAGAATGTCGAAGCGCAGGGGAGGGGGGATGAGTATGCCGTTGGCGTCCCGGGTGCACTGTTCCGGTTTGAACTTCGCCCGCCCGTGGCTGGTGCCTATGGAGATGGCCAGGGAATCGACCTTGGTCTTGCTCACAAAATCCACCACCTCATCGGGCTGGGTGTAGTGGCTCTTTTCCGCGGACACATCGTCCTCCACCCCGGCCAGGACCCCCAGCTCGCCTTCTACCGTAACATAGTCCTTCTGGGCGTGGGCATAGTCGCAGACCTTCCGGGTAAGGGCCGCATTTTCATCGTAGGGCAGGTGGGACCCGTCTATCATCACCGAGGAGAAGCCCGTCTCTATGCAGTCTTTGGCGAGCTCGAAACTGTCCCCGTGATCCAGGTGGAGCACGATGGGAATGTCGCAGCCCAGCTCGTGGGCGTACTCCACCGCGCCCCTGGCCATGTTCTTCAGCAGATTCTGGTTGGCGTACTTCCGGGCGCCGGAGGAAACCTGGAGAATCACCGGCGATTTGGTTTCCACGCAGGCCTGAATGATCGCCTGCATCTGTTCCATGTTGTTGAAGTTATACGCCGGGATGGCGTATCCGCCCGAAATGGCCCCCTTAAACAGCTCCTGGGTATTAACCAGGCCGAGTTCCCTGTAACTGGTCATGTGCCGCTCCTCAATTTTGATACGCCTCCGTAACCGGAGCGTGGAAACATAGCTTTCCTCCAGTATAGGCGATGGAATCTGCGTAGACAAGGACGGCGGGAGCTCCTAAAATGTCGCCATGGCGAAACCGGGTTTCCCCGCACTGCTTCCCGCCCTTTTGGGAACGCTCCTCCTGGGGGGAATCTTGAGCCTGATTTTTTTCCTCCGCTTCCCGGTGCTGGTGGTCTCGGACCTCTGGTTTGACGGCTACTACGGCCCGCGCCGCGTCGCCCTGGAGCAGGCCCTGACCGCCTTCAACCTGTTCCGTCCGGTGAGGAATGTCCGCATCGCCGAAGGGGCCGGGGAGGAGGTGGCCGTCTTTACCGTGGAATCCGCGGCGGCGCGCCCTTATTGCGTCATTTTCCCCTACCGCTACCAGGCGGCGGCCCGGCGTTACTTCCGGGAACATCCCGCCGTGCCCACGGGCTTGCTGCTGGGCCGCCGGAGTCCCTCCGGCCAGGACGGGCCCCTGGCCCTTGCCACGGATACGGGAGCGGATCTGTACCGGGCAGGCCGGGCCGCCGGGGTCCTCGCCGGGGAGGGGAAGGTGCTCTTCATCTATGATGATTACCCCGGCGGGGAGGAGCGGGACGCGTTCCGCGGGGGGCTCCGTTCCGGGGCCTACGGAGGGGAGCCTGAATATGCGTCCTCCGCCTTTCCTCTGGGCTCCGCCGCTCCCCTGGGGGCCGTGGTGATCCGGGGGCCTCACGAAGAGGCGGCCCAGCTGGACCGGACTGTCCCGGCCCTGCTCTTTTCCTGGATGGACCCGGCCCGCTGCCCCCGGAATATCAAGGTTGTCTTTGACGATTCGCCCTGGACCCAGGCGGCTGAGGCGGCGCGTATCCTTGCCGGGGAGCGGGATATAAAAAAAATCCCTTCAGTTGTGCGTATACTAAACCGAAATTCGATACCAAAGGAGCAGAAAGAGCTGCTAAAAGCGGCGCTTGCTTCTTTCCCGCCCGGAGAATAGGCGTATTCCCGGAGCAGGCAGGCGGTTTCAAGATTCGGAGCCTTCAAAATGCTGTGTTTTGAGAAGCTTCGGTAGACAAACATTTTGCCGGTACATATAATCGTACCAGAGGCTATTCCTGAACGGCGGTTTTGGAAGGGCCTCCAGCTCCCTTATCCAGGGGGACATGAAGGAGTATTGGGATGAAACAGGGTGGTTTCAAGGCTGTCTGCCTGGTGTTGATGGCCGCGTGGGCCGCGGCTTCGGCCTTCGGAGACGAAAACACGGTCAGTTTGGAGTCGACAATTCTGGACTCCTTTGATGGGGAGTCCGGCTATGTGTGGCAGGTGCAGGCAAGCAAATTTGCCACCGCTACGGAGGAAGACAGCTTCCCCAAACTGGCCCACGTCAACGCGTGGCCCGCGGCGGTTTTCGGTTACAACCCGGAAAACCGGGACAGCCTCAGAAGCCTCGGTCTCTGGGGCAGATTCGACCGGCGCGGTTACAACTGGGTTGATATTTATCCTTCCCAGGGGGACGCCGCCGCCCCTGCGGAGATTCCCATTCCCGGCAGGGTCCGGCAGATAGACGTTTGGGTATGGGGCTCCAATCTTCACTACCGGCTGGAGGCTTATGTCCGGGATCATCTGGGAATAGTCCACGTCCTGGACTTTGGCTCCATCTACCATACGGGGTGGAAAAACCTGCAGGTTCAGGTTCCCGCGAGCATCCCCCAGTCGAAGAGGGTCCTTCCCCGGCTCGCGCCGCTGACCTTCGTGAAGTTTCGCCTCTGGACCCCGCCCGCGGAACCGGTCAACAACTTCTATATGTATCTGAGCCAGTTAAAGGTATTCACCGATATGTTTGAAACCCACTACGATGGCGAAGAGTTGGGCGATCCTGACCGGGTCCAGGAACTGTGGTCCGGCGCTTCGACCGCCAATTAAGGAGAGGCCAAGATGAAACCTACCATACGAACCATAATCTTCACAAGCGTCCTTTTCGGGCTTCTGGCCGGACCGGCGGCCTTTGCCCAGCAGCAGGAAGTGGGCGCCGTTGATCCCTATGCCATAGGCATAGATTCCGCCCAGCAGCAGTTGAAGGAAATTTCCGTCGACAAGTTTGAATACGACGGTAACTGGACCGGCGGTATGTCCTCGGATTCCGGCTACATTACCGCCCGGCTCTTTGAGGGCGGCCCCCTGGGGAAGGAAGCCGTTCCCGATGAGGAAGGCCTCGACATTCCCGACCGCTTTGTGTTGGGCGCCCGGGTGGACTTCCTCCACCGGGGGCACACGAGCTTTACCATAGTCCCCAGCCGCCCCATCCCCATCGAGGGGATCACCAAGACCATCTCCGTCTGGGTCGCAGGGCGTAACTTTAACCATGAACTTACGATTCTGATTCAGGACTTCTTCGGGCGCTACTACGAGCTCTACATGGGGCGGCTGAATTTCCAGGGCTGGAAAAGGCTCACCGTGGCGGTGCCCCCCGAGGCGGGCGACGGGAGGAACGGCGTGGTTCAGCGTAACTACCACTACAATAACCAGATGGGTATCAAGGTGACGGGTTTCAGGATTGACTGCGATCCGGCAGAGGCCCAGGGCAGTTACTACGTCTATTTCGATGATCTGAGGGCCGTTACGGACCTCTTTGCCGAGTATAACCGCGACGAAGACGATATGGCCGACGGCTGGTGAGACCCTTGAAAGCATAAAAAAGGAGCGGGCGCACCGCTCCTTTTTTGTCCCCCGCCGCATAAGTAACAGTATAACCACGAACCACACGAACTCATAGCGTCCCACCCGAATCTTACACGAAGGCGCGGAAGGGGTACACCAAGGCACACGAAGGAAGGCAAAGAAAGCGCCGCAGATTCCTATTCACTCCCCGAACCGAACGCTTCCGCTGTTACTATCACCTGATTCGCACTATCCGCTATCGCCAGCCCGTTATATCCCCTGTCGTCCCCGGCCATTCTTTAGCGGCGTTGGACGTAATCTTGCAGCCGTCTATCGCGAACATATCGCCGCCTATGAGACCCGGGCTATCGCAGGTGAGCAGCACCTGAGTGAACAGATCTGTTACCGCCTCCGCTTGGCTGCTGCGCGATGGTATCGTGGTCCGGTTCGGGACGCGGTTTTGCTCTGGTCTCCGCTGCGCTCCCACGCAAAACCTCCGCCGCTTTTGGGAAAGCCTCTATATGTCCGGTAGTCACGCAGGCATGGACCTTTGCCTGTTCTGCGGGAGGGGGGCCTGGATGGCGCAGGGGCTTCCGGAAAGCGCCTGAGCGCAAGGGATAGAAGCGGAAATCCTTTTGGCGCAGCCAAAAGATTGGAGCGTATAGCCCGGTCCCCGCCATGCGCAGCATGGCGGGGATGCGCCCGTATCAGAAACTATAGGCTCCCTTAACCGGTGAAAGCTGCTTTTAGCGCGTCCAGGTCCAGTTCCGGGTAAACGGGGAAGCGGGAGAGCAGGTTCCGCACCCGTTCCAGGGCCCGGACTTTGACCTCCGGCGCTATTTCGTACTTCATTTTGCTGAGCCGGGACGGGGTTTTGGCTTCCGGGGCGGGCTTCGTGCCCTTGAGGACCAGGGAAA
>JAISQV010000013.1 GCA_031273985.1 Spirochaetaceae bacterium
TAGCGGAAAAGTGAGGTCTACTTTTCCTTAGTTCCATAGCGGAAAAGTGTGGTCTACTTTTCCTTTAAAGCTGGCGGAAAAGTGGTTGATTTCTTGCTTAAATGTACGCATATGGGGCCTACCCCCAATGCGGGGGCTCAAGAACCCGCTCACGCGGGGGAGCCCGCAAGGCTCCCGTTGGGGGGCCAACGCCACACAACTCCCCCGAAAAACCCGGGCGCGGGGGACGCCGCCCGGCTGATTCGCCAAAAAGCCGGTCCTGCCTTGCATTGCGGGTGAAGTCCACTATGCTGAATATAGGGTGTTGAGCCCGGGAATGATCAGGGGGGCGTTGCGGGGGGGCGGAGCCTCCCCGCAGAGGGGGTAGCGCCAGACCCCGGAGGGCCGCAGGCCCGAGGAGGCTGGCGCGTAGGGGGAGACTTCCCCCTCCTGATTCTTCTCCTGAACCGGCGATGGATGCGCCGCATTGACTTAATGATCAATTTAGTATTACATGGTTTTATGTCAGCCGCAAGGAACCGGTTCGGCTCCGGCGTCCAACTGCACCGGAAACACACCATCGCAACCATAAGCATCTTAATTCTGGTCTTTATGACGATAGGCGGGAGCGCCCTTGTCTTTGCCGGCTGGAGAAACAGGCAGGCCCAGGAACGGCGGGAGATACTGGCCCTCTGGAACGGGGGCTCCTACCGGGAGGCCTTTGACCTGAGCGGGGAGCGGCTCGCCGCCAAACCCACGAATTACCTCTTCCTGACGGTACACGGATTCAGCGCCTTCCAGTTGGCCGCGGCGCAGATCAACGCCCAGGACACCCAGGCTTACATCGACGAATGTATACGGACCCTGCGGAAGGCCCTGCTCTCCAGGGAGGCGGCCGGGGATTTCCGAATCCACTATGTGCTGGGCAAGGCTTACTATTACAAGGGCTCCGGTTACGAGGACCTGGCCCTGCGTTACCTTGAGGAGGCCCGGGACGGGGGTTTCAGCGCCGGGGATATGCCGGAACTTCTGGGCCTCGCCTATGCCGCCGTTCACGATTACCGGAGCAGCGTGGCGGCCTTTTCCGGGGCCCTGTCCCCCGGAGACGCCGGGGAAGACGCCCCGCCGGACCTGCTCCTCCTCTCCATAGCCCGCTCCTATCTGGCCCTGGAGGATTACGGCGCCGCCCGTGCCTACCTGACGCGGCTTACGGAAACTTCCCGGGATTCCGCCGCTATAATCGCCGCGGAGCTCCTGCTGGGGGACATTGCCGTGAAAACCGGGGATACTTCCGGCGCTGAAGCCTGGTACCAGCGGATCATCGAGGAGAACGGGGAGAACGCCGAGGCCCGCTTCCAGCTGGGAGAATTATACGCCCAGGGCGGGGACGCCACCAGGGCGCGGGCCGAGTGGCGCCGGGCCCTGCGTACAGATCCCGCCCACCGGCTGGCCCGGGTACGCCTCAACCTGTAACGCTGCGGCGTGTCTAAAGAGTAGGGGATTCTTTCGGGGCTTGAGTTTCGAAGGGGCCTCTTTGAAAACCGCATTTTGCGCAGCGTTTTGAAGGAAACGGGGCCGGATGCAGGGCTTCCGGGAAACCGGACGGTTTTGAGGGGGCCCGGTGTTCCAATCTTGGGACAGAGAGTGTAAGCGGCCGGAGGGCCGGGGAGGAGAGATGTGTTTGGATTCAAGTCTCAAGATATAGGGATCGATCTGGGTACCTGCAATACCCTTATTTACGTGCAGGGAAAGGGTATTGTCATCAACGAACCTTCGGTGGTAGCGGTGGAGCGCGGGACCAAAAAGGTCATGGCCGTCGGCACCGAGGCCAAACGGATGCTCTGGAAGACTCCCGGAAATATCATTGCCATAAGGCCCCTCAGGGACGGGGTGATAGCGGATCTGGAATCCGCTGAAAAAATGATCCGCTACTTCATCTCCAAGGCCCTTCCCCGGTACCGGCTTTTCAAGCCGCGTATGGTGGTGGGCATACCCTCCTGCATCACCGAGGTGGAGCGCCGGGCAGTGGAGGAGAGCGCCTACAAGGCCGGGGCGCGGGAAGTCATGGTCATCGAGGAGAGCCGCGCCGCCGCCATCGGGGCGGACATCCCCATATTTGAACCCGCGGGTCACATGATCTGCGACATAGGCGGGGGCACCACCGAAATTTCGGTCATTTCCCTGGGGGGTATGGTGGTAACCAATGCGATACGCCTGGGGGGGGATGAATTTGACGAGGCCATCATCCGGCACGTGCGGAGCATTCACAACCTGATCATAGGGGAACAGACGGCGGAGCGGCTCAAAATCGAGATAGGCAACGCTTCGCCGGACAAGACCATAGAAAAGGTGGAGATCAAGGGAACCGACGCCATCACGGGGCTTCCCCGCCGTCTGGAGATCGATTCCGTGGAGGTCCGGGAAGCCCTCAAGGACCCCATCACGCAGATCATCGAAGAGATAAAAACCACCCTGGGGCAGACGCCGCCGGAGCTTGCCGCGGACATAGTGGAACGGGGCATCGTGATGACCGGCGGCGGCTCCCTGCTCAAGGGCCTCCCCAAGCTTATCTCCAAGGAGACGGGGGTTCCCGTGATCATGGCGGAGCGGCCCCTGGACTGCGTGGCCCTGGGGGCGGGCAAGTACTTCGAGAATGCCCGGGGCTTTGACAGCACCCGCAGCGTCTACGATAATCTGAACTAAGGGCCATGAAGTCAGGGGGGAAGAGGCTGAGCGCGGAATGGTACGTTTTGGCCGCGCTGGTAATGGTATCGTTTCTCCTTCTGTTTTTTTCGACCCTGAGTTTTGTCGTGGATGTCAAGAATGTGGGGCTCTCCCTTTTTTCCGGTATGCGGGGGGGCGTCAACGTCCTGTCCAACTGGATAGGCGGAACGATCAATTCCATAGAAGAAGTGGCGCAGTTACGGCGGGACTACGATGAACTGGCGTCACGGATAGAGCGCTACGAACAACTGGAGCGGAGCGCTGCGGAGATACGGCAGGAGAATAACCGGCTCCGGGAGCAGCTCGGTTTTTCCCGGCAGATAGGCTACCGGCACATAGCCGCCGAGGTCATAGGCCGCGACCCGGACAATCTCTTCTCCTCCCTGGTGATAAACCGGGGGAAGCGGCACGGCGTGGACTACAATATGCCGGTAATCGCCTTTCAGGACGGGCTGCAGGTTCTGGTGGGCAAGGTGGTGCAGGCCGCCCAGTTCGAGAGTCTCGTGATGCCCGTCTACGACATGAGCAGTTTTGTTCCCGCCCGCTTCGCCGCCTCCCGCTACGACGGCCTTGTGGAGGGGCAGGGCAGGGGGAACTACCCCCTCTATATGCGGCTGATCAGTAAACGCGCCAGGGAGGAGATAGGCCAGGGGGACATGGTGGTAACCTCGGGCATAAGCGGCGCCGAAGGGGAGGCCGTGTACCCGCCGGGGCTTAACGTGGGGCGGGTGTCGAGGGTGCTGTACCGGGAGGATGAGACTTCCATGGAGGCGGAGCTGGAAGGGGCCGCCGACTTTTCCCGGCTGGAATTTGTGTTTGTGATCGATAAAATTGACGCCTCAGACGGCGGCGCGGGGCAGTGATGGTCAGAAGCATCATTTGGGCCGTGGTCTTTGTGATCATCGCGGGGATACTGCAATCCACCCTGCTTGCCCGGCTTGCCCTGTACCACGCGGTTCCGGACCTGGCCCTGGGGATTCTGGTGTACAGCGCCTATACCAACGGGGTTATGACCGGGCAGCTCGCCGGTTTTTGTTCCGGCCTCTTTCTCGACTTCCTCTCGGCGGCTCCCCTGGGCCTCAATGCGTTGGTGCGTACCGTCGTAGGCGCCGCCGGGGGACTCATGCGGGGCTCCTTCTTCCTGGACGCGATCTTCCTCCCCATGGCCCTTTGCGCGGGGGCGACGCTCTTCAAGGCCCTGCTCCTTGGCCTGCTCCACCTGCTCTTTTCGGGAACCGTTCCCTCCTACCGTTTTTCCGAACCTACCCTCTGGGTGGAGTTGCTGCTCAACACGGCGGCGGCGCCGCTGCTGTTCTTCCTGCTGAAACGTTTCAACCCGCTGCTGCAAAGCCGGAGGGAATCCTGATGCCCCTCTTTTCCGGACGGTCCTTCGGCGAAGAAAAGGGCGCCGCCAGGATACGGGTGCTGGAGGCTGTCTTTGCCCTTATATTCATAAGCTATGCGGCCAGGCTCTTCGGTATGCAGATTTTGAACGGGGAACTCTACCAGAACCGCGCCCAGGACATTGCCCGCAGAACCACCGTCATTGCCGCCCGGCGGGGGGAGATCTATGACCGGAATTTTGACACCCCCCTGGTGTCCAACACGGATTCCTTTGCCGTGAGCATAACCCCCGCGGAGATTCCCCGGGGCGAGATTGACGCGGTGATAGACCGGCTGGCGCAGCTCCTCCGCCTTTCCCCGGAGCAGATCGCCGCCCGTATCCCGGCGAATGCCTACAGCCTCTATCAGGCGGTGGAGATAGCCTCAAACCTGAGTTTTGCCGGCGTGTCCGCCATCGCGGAAAATATTGACGCCCTGCCGGGGGTTTCCTGGCAGCCCAAACCGGCCCGGAATTACGCGGGCCTGGGGAGTCTCTCCCATGTTACCGGCTATGTGGGCAACATCACCCAGGATGAGCTGACGATGATGTACAACCAGGGCTACCAGCAGGGGGACATCATAGGAAAGGCCGGGATAGAGCGGCAGTACGACGAGCTTCTCCGGGGAAGGAAGGGCCGGGAGACCCGGGCCGTGGACGTGCGGGGGCGGCGCATCGCGGGGGACGCAAACTATGTCCGGGAAGCGCCGGAAATGGGAAAGAATCTTGTGCTCACAATTGATCGCTCCGTACAGGTTCTGGCGGAACAGGCCCTGGGGAAACGCATGGGGGCCGTGGTGGTGATGCGTCCGGCATCGGGGGAAATACTTGCCCTGGTTTCCTACCCCTGGTACGATCCCAACATCTTCAGCCGGGGCGATCTGGCTTCGGAGTATCAGGCGGTGATAGACGATCCCAACAAGCCCCTCCTGAACCGGGCCATTCAGTCGAACTATCCCCCGGCCTCGGTCTTCAAGATCGTCATGAGCACGGGAATACTGGCGGAGGGGGTCTTTCCCCCGGAACAGCTCATCGATTGCCAGGGGGAGCTAAGTTACGGGGAGCGCGCCTGGCACTGCCATATCCGGCGGCCCGGCCACGGCAGGCTCAATCTGCAGCGGGCCATGGCGCAGAGCTGCGACATTTACTACTGGATCGTCGGCAGGGATCATCTGGGGGTGGAGCGTATCGTAAACTATGCCCGGGAATTCGGTTTCGGCGAACTTACGGGCATAGACCTTCCCGGAGAAATATCGGGCATCGTGCCCACCCCCCAGTGGAAGGAACGCCGCATCCACGAGCGCTGGCTGGGGGGCGACACCATGAATATGTCCATAGGGCAGGGCTACACCCTGGTTACGCCCATACAGATGGCAAATATGGTGTCCATGGTGGTAAACGACGGCCTCATCTTCCAGCCGCACCTCTTGCGGGAAGTGCGGGATCCCCGGAGCGGCGCCGTGGAACGATCCGCCGCCCGGCGGCTGCTCCACCGGAGTGAGGTGGACCCCGAGGTTTTTGCCCGGGTCCGCCGGGATATGCGCAGCGTGATCAGCGAAGGCACCGCCCGTTTCCCCCTCAGCATCAGGTCCGTCGAGATTGCCGGGAAGACCGGCACCGGCGAGGTGGGTCTCCAGAACCATTGGCATTCCTGGTTCGCCGCCTTCGCCCCCTACCGGACGGATAAGCCCGAAGAGCGGGTGGTGGTTTCCATCATCGTGGAAGCGGTAAACGATTGGGAGTGGTGGGCGCCCTACGCCAGCGCCATCATTTTTCAGGGAATCTTTGCCCATGAAAGCTACGAGGACGCGGTACGCAGCCTGGGCCTTGAGTACATAGCGCCCGTACAGGTACGGCGGGAATAATGAAGCTCAGGGATATGCTCGGCATAGATTATTCCATTCTCTTTTCGGCGGCGCTCCTTTCGGTGTTCGGGATTCTCTTTATCTATTCTTCCGGCATCAATTCATCGGGGGTCCAGGTTTCGGGGGAGTATCAGCGCCAGATAGTTTTTGCTTCCGCCGGTTTTATTCTGGCCCTGGTCCTGGCGATGGTCAACTACCGGAGACTCTATCAGCTTTCAGTGTACTTCTACGTGGGCGCCGCCGCGCTGCTGATCTACACCTGCCTCTTCGGGCGCACCGTTTCCGGCGCCCGGGCCTGGATAGGTTTCGGGTCCTTCGGCGTACAGCCCTCGGAGTTTGCCAAGATCACCACGATTCTGCTGTTGGCCCGTTACCTGGACGGTTCAAGCCGCAGTCGAAGCACCTTTCTCCGCTTTGCCATTTCCTGCGTCATTGTGTTCATCCCCATGGGAATCGTACTGATCCAGCCCGATTTCGGCACCTCCCTGGTCTTTATTCCCATACTCCTCGTGATGACCTTTGTCGCGGGTATTTCGCTGCGTTATGTTTTTTTTCTGGTGGCCTTTATCGGCCTTACGGGAATCCTCACGGTGCTTCCCCTCTGGCAGTCCTACATACTGAAAAATACCCTTCCCGCGCTCCGGATACTGGTGGATCCCCGTTTTGTGACGGTAACGATTCTGGCGCTGCTCGTTATCCTGGCAATCGCCCTCTTCGGCTATTTCCGCTACGGGAAACGTTACTTCTTCTGGATAGGCTACGGCACGGCGATAGCGATTCTGTCCCTGGGCGCCTCCTTCATGTCGCACCGGGTGTTGAAGGACTACCAGATCATGAGGCTCATCGTTTTTTTGGACCCCAATGTTGATCCCCAGGGTTCGGGCTGGCACATCATTCAATCCGCCACCGCCATCGGTTCGGGGGGGCTGTGGGGAAAGGGCTACCTCCAGGGTACGCAGAGTCACTACCGTTTCCTTCCCCAGCAGAGTACCGATTTTATCTTTTCCATCTTTTCCGAGGAATGGGGCATGATGGGCGGCCTCCTGGTCTTTACGCTCTTTCTGGTGATATGCCTCCGCCTGGCGCGGACCATGCGGATCACCGGCGACGCTTTCGGGGCCCTCACGGTCGCGGGGCTTTCGGCAATGTACATCTTTCACTTTCTCATCAATGTGGGAATGACCATGGGAATCATGCCCATCACGGGCATACCCCTCATGTTCATGTCCTACGGCGGTTCCGCCATGATCTCCGCCTGGGCGGGCATAGGCCTCGCCTTGAGCGTCAATGTTCACCGCTACAGCACGGCCTTTCCATGAGCATACGGTTCGTCAATCCCGAAGGGGAACTGGGCGCAGCGCTGCTTTCCGTGGAAAAACCGGCCCGCTACACCGGAGGCGAGTACGGGCGTCTGGCGGAGCGCGGGGCCATGGCCGCCCCGGCGCTGCGCATGGCGGTCTGTTTCCCGGATCTCTACGAGATCGCCATGTCCAATCAGGCCCTCAAGATACTCTACAACCGGCTCAACGCCCTTCCCCATATAGTCTGCGACCGCGCCTTTGCCCCGGCGCCGGATTTTGAGGCCCTCCTCAGGGAGCGGGGCCTTCCCCTCTACGGCCTGGACACGGGAATCAGCCTCGGTGATACGGACCTGCTCTGCTTTACCCTGGGCTACGAGCTGGGTATCACGGGCATCCTGGCCATGCTGGAAGATTCGGCCGTCCCCCTCAGGAGCCGGGACCGTGGGGAAAGCGACCCCGTGGTGCTTCTGGGGGGGCCCTGCGCCGCCAACCCCCGGCCCTTCGAGCTGTTCATCGACGCATTCTGGATAGGCGAGGCCGAGGGCGGCTTCTTCGATCTGGCGGAGGAGCTCTCCGCCCTGAAACAGGCGGGGAAGGGGAGGGGGGCGCTCCTCTCCCGGCTCCGGGAGCACCCCTCGGTGTACTATGCGGGAAGGAAGGAGCCGGCGCGGCGGGCCGTGGACCGGGACTTTGCCCTGGGCGGGAAGGCCGCGGTGTTCCCCGTCCCCGGCCTCAAGATCGTGCAGCAGCACGGCGCGGTGGAGATCATGCGGGGCTGCCCCAACGGCTGCCGCTTCTGCCAGGCGGGAATCTGGTACCGGCCCATGCGGCAGAAAGACCGGGAAACCGTGCTGGCGGAGACGGATTCCTTCGTTCGGGAGGGGGGTTACCGGGAGATAAGCCTGTCATCCCTTTCCACGGGGGATTACGGCGGCCTCAACGACCTGCTTGAAAGCCTGGACCGGAACTACGGGCCCGCTTATGTCTCCTTCCAGCTTCCCTCCCTCCGGGTCTCAAGTTTTTCCCTGAACCTTCTGGAAAAGCTCTCCCGGGTCCGCAAGGGCGGCCTGACCTTTGCCGTGGAGACGCCGGGGGAATGGGAACAATTGGCCCTCAACAAGCGGGTGGCCCGGGAGCAGGTTACGGCTATCATCAGGGAAGCCCGGCGGCGGGGCTGGCGGGGGGTTAAATTCTACTTCATGATCGGCCTTCCCGGGGCGGGAAGCGCCTTCCGCGAGGAACAAGAGATAGCGGCCTTCGTCAACGCCGTGGCCGGGGAAACGGGGCTGCGTTTCAGCATCAATGTGGGCATCTTCATTCCCAAGGCCCACACGCCCTTTCAGTGGGCCCCCCAGATCGATCCCGCAGAGGCTCAGGGGAAGCTCGACTATATACGATCCGCCCTGCGCGGACACAAGGTAAGCACCGCCGGGAGCCTGACTTCTCTGGTGGAGGGCTTCATAAGCCGCGGCGACGGGCGGGCGGGGGAGGTGATTCTGGAGGCCTTCCGCCGGGGCTGCCGGCTGGACGCATGGGACGAATATTTCCGGGGGGATGTCTGGGAGGAGCTTCTTACGCGCCACGGCTCCCTGGCGAGGGAATTTCTTTCAGGCTCCGATCCCGCGTCGCCGCTCCCCTGGGACGGCATAGACTCCGGCGCAGGCGGGGCCTTTCTCCGGGAGGAATGGCGCCGCTCGCAAGAGGGCCTTCTTACCGGCCCCTGCGCCGAAGACTGCGGGCATCCCTGCGGAATTTGCACGGAGGAGCGGGGCAGGGTAACGGTAAACCGCGCCCCCGCCGAAACCCCGCCTGGGGCTCCCCCCAGGGCCGCGCCGGAGCTGATCCTTCACCGGCGGGACCCGGCAACGCACCGCATCCTCTTTTCCTACGCCAAGACCGCCGCCGCCCGCTGGCTTCCCCATCTTTCCATCATAGAAGTTTTTTCCATGGCGGCCCTCCGGGCCCGGATCCCCGTGCTCTTTACCGGCGGTTTCAACCCGCTTCCCCGCATAGATTTCGCGGCGCCCCTTTCCCTGGGCCTGCGCTCCCTGGGGGAAATCGCCGTGATCGATGTGGAAACAGCAGAGCTGAGCGGGGAGGACTTTGCCGGGGCGATAAACCCCAGGCTCTCCGAGGGGCTCAGGGTGCTGGAAGCGGAGGCTTTTACGATCCCGCCGGGGCTGAAGAAGTACGCCCCCGCGGCGCTTCTCTGGGGCTTCCTCTACGAGGCCGCCCCGGGGGCCGGGACGGACCGGGTGCCCGCCCCGGAGGAAAAGGCCTACCGGAACAGCCGCCTCGAAGCCGGCGAGAGCCTCCTGGACCTTACCCGCGTAACAGCCCTGGCCCGCGACCCCCGGCAGCCCTCCGAAGCGGCGCCCCGGCCCTACGCCGAGCTCTACCGGGAGCTTTACCCCTGAGCCGGGGGGCTCAACTTGACCCATAGGAATATGCGTAACCAGAATCCTTAAGCAATATTAACCACGAAGGCGAAGAAGGGAAGAGAAAAAAAACCACGAAGATACACAAAGAGCACAAAGGAAGAGGAAACGGTTCAAACAAAAACCTTCGTGTCCTTCGTGTCCTTTGTGGTTTTATTTTTTGGGATTTGTATTCACTCTGGAATTATGGGTCATTAGGGTTCGCGGGAAATGTCAATTCGCGGGGGCTTGCATTGGGGCGTCAGCGCGCAAGGGATAGGAGGGGTGCCCGAAGGGCAGACCCGGCGCGTTCCCCGCGAAGCGGGCTCCTGCGCCGGGGCCGGAGGCGTAAGCCGGAGCCCCGGATAGCCCGGTCCCCGGCGCGGTACGCGCCGGGGATGCGCCCCTTATATTAGTAGACAGAATATACATTATCAACAGTAGTGTATGCCCGAAAAGGGAGCGCTGGCGTTGGGCCTTTAGCGGACAAATTCGTTCAAGACGGCGTCCAGGGCGGCGGCGTTGAGGGGTTTGGACAAGAATGCCTGGAAGCCTTTTTCCAGAAAGAGCCGCTCGTTGCCCGCCATGGCATTGGCGGTGAGCGCGATGATCGGGATGTCCCGCGCGTAGTCGGTCCCGATTTCGTTTCGTATGATCCTTACCGCTTCGATGCCGTCCATTTCCGGCATCATGTGATCCATGAAAACAGCGTTGTAGACGGGCTGCCCCTTTCTGAGCAGTTCTATCGCTTTTTTGCCGCTGGTTACGCCGTCCACCATCATGCCGTAGGGCCGCATGATCCCCCGGGCCACGGCCAGGTTTGTCGACAGATCGTCCACCACCAGCACCCGTGCGTGGGGTATGGGGACCCGCTCAAGTTTTGTGCTGGCCGGGCTTTCGTTTTTGTAGCTGAAATTAGTAAGGCGCTCCACCGTCTCCCGCCCGAGGGGTTCTTCGCCGGCGGGCTTCTGGCGGAGCCTCACGGTAAAAACACTGCCCCTGCCGTACTCGCTTTCCACAGAAATGGAGCCGGACATCATCTCTACCAGGTTTTTCGTTATGGAAAGCCCGAGGCCGGTTCCCTCGATCATACGGTTGCTTCCGCTGTCAATCTGATCGTATTCGGAAAAGAGTTTTGCCCTGTCCTTCCGCTGTATGCCTATGCCCGTGTCCTTTACGGCGCAGACAAGCCAGAGGTACTCCCCTTCCCGCTCGCAGTCTATGTCCAGGGTAACCCGGCCTTCCTGGGTATATTTGATCGCGTTGCTTAACAGGTTGTTGAGGATCTGCCGGACCCGCAGCTCGTCCCCGAAGAGCCGGGCAGGGATCGTTTCGTTAATGAGGAGTTCAAAGGTGATGGGTTTACTGCCTATGCGCACCAGGTTGAGGGAGACGGCGTCGTTTATCATGTTGGGAACGGAATATTCCACCGGGAGAAGTTCCATTTTACCGGATTCTATTTTGGAAGCGTCCAGAATATCGTTGACAATATTGAGCAGCGTGGTCCCGGAGCTGTGGATTTTTTCCAGATTGTCCAGGGTTTCGGATTCGAGGGCCGTGTTTTTGGTCAGCTCCACCTCGGAAAGGCCGATGATCGCGTTCAGGGGGGTGCGTATCTCGTGGCTTATGCGGGCAAGAAATTCACTTTTGGCCCTGGTACCGGCAAGGGCTTCCTCCCGCGCCTGGATGAGGTTCCGGGTCATTTCGTTGCGGACCACGGCGTTGGCGATTAAGAGGCTGCCGGAATGTAAAATGTCTTCCTCCTGGGCGGAAAAGACCCGCTCCTTTTGGTAATCGCCGAAGCTGACGAAGCCCCAATACTGGTCCTGCAGGAACACGGGAATCGCCAAAATCGACAGGATACCGGCGAAGGGCAGCAGGTCCCGCTCGGCAGGCGCAAGGTTTTTGATCAGCCTATTGACGGAGCGCCCCATGAAAAATTCCCGTTCCCAGTTTGCGATGCCGTTAAAATACGTGACCTGTGTTTTATCCCCGTCCCTCCGTATAACGTCATTGTTCAGCCACTCAAAGACCCTCATGTACCTGAAGGGCTCCCCCTCCGCCTGGGTTTTCCAGATACAGATACGATCGATGTCCACGCCCCGGGCCATGCTTTCTATGCTCGTTCTGAGGGGCTCCTCCGCCTGGCCCTCGTTTGAGGCAAGCAGCATGACCGCCGCGTTATTCACGGTACGCAGCAGCTTATCCCGCAGCAGGACCTGCCGGCTGGAATCCTCCGCCTTGTCCCGCTCCATGAGGTATATCTTGTTCTGAACCCTGATGATGACGCCTATGCATACCCCGATGATGAGAAAGGACTGAATATGATCAAAATAGACGCGGGTATCCCGGTAGATCGAGAATTCGCCCAGGCGGATCACCAGATTCGGGAAACGGTAACTGAGATAGTAACAGGCCGCGACCCAGATGACATGGGTAATGAAAAAAACGGCGCTGCTCTTCCCCCTGGACAAGAGGAATATGATGACGATGCTCAATACAAAGTAGGACCCGGCGCTGCTCGCGACGCCGCCGAGGGCGAAGTACGCGGCGGGCAGCAGCATATCGCAGACCACGATGATCGTAATCCACGAACAGATCGTGTAGAGGCGGAAGTGGTTGCAGACATACATGAGGCAGATTATGGAAAGGATGATGCCCAGGACCACCAGTATCAGGAAGGGGCTGGCGCCCATAAGGATCCGCGTAATCACGGCGGCGGAGCCGAAGACTATGCCGGCCAGATAGACCGTGTTGATCATCTTCGCTTCCAGCGGAACCTCGTCGGAAAGCACATAGCGGCGAATAATGTCTTTTACCTTCATAGCCGGATAATCCCCGTA
>JAISQV010000033.1 GCA_031273985.1 Spirochaetaceae bacterium
GGAAAGCCAAGACCCCGGCGGGATACCCGGCCCGGAACAGGCGGCTGCCCAGGCGGCTCCGGATACCCCGCGTGAAGCCCGGAAGGAGGCTTCCCCCGCCCCGGAGACGGGCGCGCTTCTCGAAACCGCCCCTGAACTTGCCGGGGCGGCCCTCCCGGAAGAGAGCCTCGAAGCCCCGGAGGAAGTCCGGGACAGGGTATACCGCCGCCCCGCTGCGGGGGAAAGCGTTAGTGAAGCCGCCGAATCGCGGCTTTCGGCCCCCGGCACGGGGGAGAATACCGATCAGGGGGCCGCGGACCGACGCGGGGGAAACGAGGCCGCGCTGGTTCTGAATCTGGCTTCCCATGCGGAAAGCCGGGCCGCCTCGGAGGCCGGTTCCCTGAACGAACCTTCAGGCTTGAGCTTCCGGGAGCTGCTTTCCAGGGAACTGCGCTCCGGTCTGGGCAGCGATATTGTGCGCCAGGCGGCTATTCTGCTCCGGGACGGCGGGGAAGGTACGATACGGCTGAGTCTCCGGCCGGAGTCCCTGGGAAATATAAAGATACGGCTGGAATTAACCGAAAACAGAATCACCGGGCTCATCGTCGTAGAAAACGGCGAAGCCCTGAAAGCCTTTGAGTCGGAACTTGCATCCCTGGAGCAGTCCTTTCGGGATTCCGGCTACGAGGGAGCCTCCCTGGAGATGGCCCTCTCCGGAGACGGCGGGCAGGGGGCTTACCGTGATGACGGCGAGGGCCCCTGGTTTTCGGAGCGCCTGGCGGCCTCATCCTACGATGACGCCGCCTTCTGGGAGGAGGACGCTCCGGCTTACGGCGCTTATGAGGGCCGCGACTCCCCCCAGGGGATCAGTTATCTGGCATGAGGGCCCCCGGTGTTACGGCGGCGCCGTGCCGCAGGTTTTAAACAGTAGGGAGTTTTAGGTTTGCGGCAGGAAGCCGCGGATATTAAGGAGCAGGTATGGCATTACAATCGGTGCTTGGAGCGCAGGAATTGGCGGACCTTGACCGGCAGGTCAGGGAAGTCAACGCCCAGGTAAATCAGGGAAGGGTTCCCCAGCAGGAACTTGGAAAGGACGATTTTCTCAAGCTGTTGATCACCCAGCTCAGTTACCAGGACCCCACGGCGCCGATGGAGGACAAGGAATTCATAGCCCAGATGGCGCAGTTTTCCTCGCTGGAACAGATGACGGGCATTGCCGCCGAATTCAACCGGCTTACCAATCTTATTGCCAGCAGCGAAGCCGCCAGCGCCCTGGGCAGGTCCGTGGAGCTTTTTGAAGGGGAAAATGTCATTCAGGGTGTTGTCAGGGCGGTAACCCGCGGCGACGGGGCCCCGCAAATATTGGTGAACGGTAATTACTATGCCTGGGATCAGGTTACCCGGGTCTTTGAAGAATAGTCGTGCGGAATATGCTCAACGTTCCGTTGAGCTTTCCGATTATACGTCTGCGGCGAAACGCCGCAGGTTTTTAGAGGAGTATGGCTCAACTTCGTTGAGCTTTCCGATTATACATCTGCGGCGAAACGCCGCAGGTTTTTTAGAGGAGTATGGCCTATGATGCGTTCATTGTTCTCCGGTGTCGCGGGTTTGCAGAATCATCAGACCCGGATGGACGTGGTGGGTAACAACATATCCAACATCAATACCACCGGCTTCAAACGGGGCCGGGTGAGCTTTCAGGATATGCTGTACCAGCAGCTCAATGCCGCGGCCAGACCCAACGAGGATGTGGGCGGGGTGAACCCCAAGGAAGTGGGCCTCGGAATGTCCATAGCCTCCATCGACACGATCCACACCCAGGGCTCCCTGCAAACCACCGGGGTGGGTTCGGACCTGGCTATTTCCGGGAACGGCTTCTTCATCCTCAAGGATGGGGAGAAGTCCTACTACACCAGGGCCGGGGACTTTAACCTTGACCGGGAGGGCACCTACGTGAATCCCGGTAACGGCATGCGCGTCCAGGGCTGGATGGCCCGGGAGATTGACGGGGTGATGGTGATGGATACCTCCCGCGAAACCGAGGACCTGATCATCCCCATAGGCGGGAAGGACCCGGCCCGGGCCACCACCTCGGTGAACTTTGCCTGTAACCTCGACAAGCGCACCCCCTTCATCGGGGAGGACGCCAACCAGGCGGAGATAATACAGGGAACTTGGGGTACGGAGATCAAAGTCTACGATACCTTCGGCCTGGAGCATACTCTCAGGGTGGAATTTGCCCGGATCCCCGGTGAAAACAATGCCTGGAACGCCACGGTAGTGGTGGACCCGGCAAACGAGGCTCCCACCAATACCACCGTAGGGCTGGGTGAGGCGGCCCCCGCTGCGGGGGACGGCAACACCTTCCGGGTGGATTTCTCCAACCTGGGGACCCTGCAGGGGGTTACCGACGCGGCGGGAAACGCCTCCCCCCTGGAAGGCTCCGTCATCATGCGGGTGGCCTTCGACGTGCAGCCCGCCACCCCCGGCGCGGACGGCGAACTGATTCGCCAGGGGTTTGACCTCAACCTGGGCAGCGTGGGGGGGCTTACCAACACCATTACGCAGTACGCCGAGTCCAGCACCACCAAGGCCGCCATTCAGGACGGTTACGCCATGGGCTATCTGGAAAACTACAAGATAGACCAGACCGGCACCATTACCGGGGTATATTCCAACGGCTCCACCCGTATTCTCGGGCAGGTTGCCCTGGCGACCTTTCCCAATCAGGGGGGCCTGGAGAAGGCCGGGGACAACAACTATGTGGTTTCCAACAATTCGGGGAACGCCAACATCGGCACCTCCAGCACCCAGGGCCGGGGGAAGATCTTGGCCGGGACCCTGGAAATGTCCAATGTTGATATGGCCGAGCAGTTTGTGGACATGATCGTTACCCAGCGGGGTTTCCAGGCCAACAGCCGGACCATACAGACCGCGGATCAGCTGCTTCAGGAACTCTTGACCCTGAAACGGTAAGGGCCCGGGCCGGAGGGAATCCGGCACGATGAAATATGATCCGGGGGCTTTGAAGTGATACAGGTAACCAGGCTTGACGGCAAGGAGTACTACATCAACCCTCACCAGATCGAGTCCATCGAGACCCGGCCCGACACCACCCTGCTCATGCTTTCCGGGAAATACGTGGTAGTGCGGGAAGCGGTGGAGGATGTGATAGAGCGGATCGTGGCGTACCGCCGGAGGATAGGCGCGTTCAAGAATGAGGAGTAGGGGCTGCCGGGAGTTTGAGGGGCGGTTTCATCTCATTTCGGTTTACGGCGCGGTTCTTCGCCGTACCGGACAGGGGTTAGTATGAATCTTTCGACCATTATTGGGCTGGTGGGCTGCTTCGGCATGGTGCTCATGGGCATATTCACCGGCGGTAACTCCATCCTCACCTTCGTGGATATTCCTTCGGTACTCATCGTGGTGCTGGGTTCCTACTTCGCCCTTTTCACCTTCGGCAGCCTCTCCGACGCGCTGGGTATATTCGGCACCATAGGGCTTACCTTTAAGACGCCCAGCCTCAACGAGAAGGGGATCATCACCAAATTGATGTCCATGTCGGAAAAGGCCCGGCGCGAGGGCCTCCTGGCGCTGGAAGACGAGATTCAGGACCTGGACGATGAGTTCATGCAGAAGGGCCTCCGCCTCGTGGTGGACGGCACCGACGCCGAGGTGGTGCGCGCCCTGATGGAGACGGAACTCTCCCAGACCCAGGAACGGCACGCCAGCAAGATATCCGCCGTCAATATGTGGGGCACCCTGGCCCCCGGTCTGGGGATGTTGGGGACGGTCATCGGGCTTATCGGTATGTTGAAGAACCTGGAGGACAAGAGCTCTCTGGGGCCCAACATGGCCGTGGCCCTGATCACCACCCTCTACGGCTCCATGATGGCCAACCTGCTGATGATCCCCTGGTCGGGCAAGCTCAAGTCCAACGACGCCGCCGAGGCCAAGGTCAAGGAGATGGAGATCGAGGGGGTGCTGTCCATACAGTCCGGGGACAACCCCCGGATTCTGGCGATGAAGCTGCTCTCCTACCTGACCCCCGGAGAGCGCAAGGTCGTGGAAGCGGAAGTGTTGAAAGACTAATGGCAAAAAAAAAGAAAGCCGATGCGGGCGGGGTAGGGGGCGACTGGATCGTTACCTATTCGGACATGGTAACCCTGATGCTCTGTTTCTTCGTGGCCCTCTTCAATCCCGATGACATGGACCCGGCGGAGGCTGCGGCCATGATCGCTTCCCTCAACAACATAGGCCTGGGGGGGAACACCGGCGGCTTCACCCTCTCCGTGGGGAAGAGCGCCGATCTGGGAAACACGATCATGTCCCTGCCCTCCATGGAAAGGGGCAGGGCCCTCGGTACCGCCTACAAGAGCGCCGTAAGCCTCTTTGAGCCGGAGGTGCGGAGCAACAAGGTCAAGATAACCTCCGACGAACGGGGCCTCGTCATTTCCCTGGCCTCCGACGCCTTCTTCAACCCCGCCAGCGCCCGGATAAACATAGCCCAGACCAGGGACATACTGCTCCGTCTGGGGAGCCTCCTCGATTCCCGCGAGATCCGGGGCAGCAAGGTCCGCATCGAAGGGCACACCGATGATACCCCCGTGGACCCCGACGGCCCCTGGGAATCCAACTGGGAGCTCTCCGCCCGGCGCTCGATCAGCGTGCTCCACTACCTTTCCGGTATAGGGGTGGCCGAGAACCGCTTCCAGGTGGCGGGCTTTGCCGACACCATGCCGGTAAGCTCCAACGACACCGCCGAGGGCCGGGCCTACAACCGCCGGGTGGACGTGATCATCCTCACCGAGGGCCACCTCTAGTACACGAAGAGAATATTAACCACGAAGGCGAAGAAGGGAAGAGAAGAAAAAAACCACAAAGATACACAAAGGAAGAAAGAGAAAGGCGAAGAAGGGAAGAAAGGAGAAGAAGTATAGGTCTGGCGCTTTCCTTGTCTTTCTTCGCGCAAGGGATAGGAGGGGTGCGTGCCCCGGAGGGGCTTGCAGCCACGGCGCGAAGCCTCCCCCGCGCAAGCGGGCTCTTGGGCCGGAGCGAAGCGGAGCCCCGGATAGCCCGGTCCCCGGCGCTTCGAAGAACCCGCTCACCGCTTCGCGAAGGAGGGGGATGCGCCCAATTTCCCTCTTTTTTTCGTGTTTTTCGTGTCTTTTCGCGGTTAAATTCTTCTTCTTCATTATTCTTTCTTTGTGCGCCTTGGTGTACTCTTCGTGCGCCTTCGTGTAAATCTTCATTTATTCGGCTTGACGGCCCCCCGAATAAATCCCTAAATGTCTGCCCGTATTTACCGATCCTGTATAACAGGGGCGTGTGGAGGCTCCGGGCCGAAAACTTGCATGAGCGGCGGATTTTTGGTACCATAAAGGTAGGGACCGAGCGGAGGTAGAGTATGTCTGACGATGTCGATCTGGGTATCGATGACGAAGGATCGGACCGGGCAGAAAGCGGGAGTAAAAAGAAAAAAATCTCCGGTTTGGGCGCGTTGCTGCCGAATTTGCTCAAATTTGCGGCCATAGGCCTGGGCGCCCTGGTTTTTATCGTGACGGTTTCCATCATTACCTACAACCTGATGAGCCGGGGCGGCAAGAGCCAGACCGCCCTGGCGGAACCGGCCTCCCCCTACGTGGGGAAGCGCCCGGAGTACCAGATGTTCACGTCCATAGGCTCCGTCAGAACCCGGACCAAGGACGCCACCCCCTATTCGGTTGTCGTAAACATGGTCATAGGCTATGATATGAACGACAAGAACGCCCAGACCGAGCTGACCTCCCGGCTCTACGAGCTGCGGGATTTTGTACGGGTCTTTTTCAGCGGCAAGTATGCGGCGGAGTTGCAGCCCGAAAACGAGGCCCGGCTGAAACAGGAAATTCTGGAGGCCATAAACACGAGGTACCTCGATACCTCCCGGGCCCGGATAATTCTATTCGAGCAGTTGGACCGTATGGAGATGTGATGTGACAGAAGTTCTGTCCCAGGAAGAAATTGATCAACTCCTCACGGCCATAAATGCCGGCGATACGGAGCCCGAGGACTTTAGGCCCGCGGCGGACACCCGCAAGATCAAGATATACGACTTCAAGCGGCCCGACAAATTCTCCAAGGAACAGATCCGCACCGTTTCCATGATGCACGAAACCTTCGCCCGGCTTACCACCACGGCCCTGTCGGCGAATCTCCGCTCCATGGTTCACGTCCATGTGGCCTCGGTGGACCAGCTCACCTACGAGGAATTTATCCGCTCGATACCCACCCCCACCACCCTGGCGATCATCAACATGGACCCCCTCAAGGGCAACGCGATACTGGAGATAGACCCGGCCATCACCTTTTCCATTATAGACCGGCTTTTCGGCGGCACCGGCGAGGGTACCAAGAGCCAGCATGAACTTACCGACATAGAGCAGTCCGTCATGGAGGGGATCATCGTCCGCATCCTTACCAATATGCGGGAAGCCTGGGCCCAGGTGATCGATCTCAGGCCCCGGCTCGGGCAGATAGACACCAACCCCCAGTTTGCGCAGATCGTGCCGCCCACGGAGATGGTGGTCCTGGTAACCCTGGAAACAAAGGTGGGCGATGTGGAGGGCATGATGAACTTCTGCATACCCTACCTGACCATAGAGCCCATCATAGGGAAGCTCTCCACCCAGTTCTGGTATTCCTCGACCCGCCGGGGCACCTCCACGGAGAATCTCAATATTCTGAAGGACAAGATCGTTACCGTCGATGTGGATGTCGTGGCCGAGATGGGCAAGATTCAGGTACCCGTGCGGGATGTACTCTCCCTCCGGGCCGGGGATGTGGTGCGGCTCTACAATGTACGGGTGGGGGATCCCTTTTCGCTGAACATAGGCAACAAAACCAAGTATCTCTGCCGTCCCGGTGTAGTGGGAAAGAAGGTAGCGGTCCAGATAATCGAAAAAACTGCCGAACTTGAACAGAACGAGTTTAGCGAACTCGGGATGGAAGGAGATGAGATGGTATGAGCGACAGTGCTCTTTCCCAGGCAGAGATTGACGCCCTGTTATCCGGCGCCGGCGCCGGGAGTCCCCCCGGCGGCGCTGGGGGCGGCGATGAGGGCGACCGGGCCGTCATAGAAGGCTTCCTCGCGGGCACCACGGGGGGCTCCGCCGGTGCCCTTTCCCAGATGACCGGCGCGCAGGTCTCCGTTACGGGCCCCCGTACAAGCTGGACCGACCGGGACGGCTTTCTCCCCGGCCTCCCCGACACGGTAACCTCGGTAAAGGCCGATTTCAGCTCCGGCTTCCCCGGAGAGCACCTCTTCCTCATGGGGGAGGACACGGCCAAGGCCATAGCCGCCCTGATGAACAAGGAAGACAATATCGAGCTGGACGAAATGGCCATGTCCGTCATAGGCGAAGTGGTGGGCACCATCGTGGGTTCCCAGATCACCGCCCTCACCGGCAAGACGGGCAACAAGTCCATCGCCAACGTGCCCCCGGAGGCGGTAAACGTGCCCAGGGCTGCGGCGGCCCTTCCGGCGGGCAACTTCCTGGAAGCCGCCTACGATGTGGACCTGGGGGACGGCGCCTCCCATACAATCTGGGAACTCTACGGGCCCTCCGTGGCCTCCTCCATGGCCCGCTCCCTTTCCGGAGGCCCCCAGGCGGCGAATCCGGGAAGCCGCCAGGCTTCCGGCATGGGCGGTATGGGCAGCCTCGGCGGCATGGGCGGCGGCGGCGGAGCCTTCAGCGGCACGCCGGCCAACGTGCAGTCCGTAGAGTTCCCCAGCCTGCTCCCCCAGGCAAGCCCCCAGGAACAGGCCAACATCACGCTCCTCATGGACGTCTACATGGAGATGACCGTGGAGCTGGGCCGCACCAGAAAACTCATCAAAGAG
>JAISQV010000116.1 GCA_031273985.1 Spirochaetaceae bacterium
GAACCAGAGGGGGCAGCCATGAAACTGAGCGCGCGAAACCAATTGAAGGGGACGGTTGTTTCAATTAAAGAGGGAGCTGTTAACGGGATTGTCGCCGTGGACATAGGCGGGGGGAATAAAATTTCCGCCACCATATCCATGGACGCGATCAGGGAGTTGGGTTTGGCCGTAGGCCGCCCCGCCTATGCCGTCATCAAGGCCACCTCCGTGATGATAGGTATTGATGATGAGTAAGGTCCGTTCCAGGAACTAACCGGGAAGTGCAGGGGGCGCCCCCCCTGTAAATTTCTTAAAAAAATCTTGTTTTTTCGCGGATGAGCCCTTATCTTCTTAGTTACCGACCGTTCGGTAACTCCGTATGGAGCCGGCGGATCGGTTCAATTATGACGAATGCCAATATTATCAGCGCCGCCTTCATGGTGTGGGGCCGGGCGCTGTACAAGAAAACGAGTCTTTCCCAGGTTGCCGCCGAGTTGGGTGTTACCAAGACGGCCCTGTACCGCCATTTCCGCAGCAAGCGGGACCTGGTGGAGGGGATGATGGGATATTTTTGCGATGATTTTGCCCGGTCTATCCGGTCCGGTTACGAGGAGGCGCAGGGCACGGCGGGGGCCGCCGGGCGGTGCCGGATCATGGCGCGGACCATAGGGGAGTATTTTTGCAGGGAGCCGGAGAAATTTGTGTTTTTTCTGGTCAGAATTCACGGTAACGGCGACCTGGCGGAACAATTGCGCTCCCGGGGGATAGATATAAGCCGCCTGGAGGCGGAGGGCGGAGAAGGCCGTATCGATCCTGTTCTTTTCCGGCGAATTCTGGAAACGGTTTGCTTTTGGGTGGCGCATTTTCACCGCCTCCGTTGGGTCCGGGGCCAGTTGCCGGAGTCCGCCGAGATAGAGGCGGAACTGGATCGCCAGGAGCGCCTGATCATGGGCGGGCTGGGGCTTCGTCCGGCGGCGCCGGATTTTGCCGTTCTGGAGGAGCGCTGTGCCGCGGTCCTGCCGGGGATTTCGGAGCACGATGGGCTGCTGCAGGCGGTGGCGGAGGCTGTGGCCGAAGCCGGACCCTGGAACGCGTCCATGGACATGGTGGCCCGCCGGTCAGGGCTCTCCAAGAGCGGCCTTTACGCGCACTTCAGGAGCCGCCAGGATATGCTGGCCCGGCTTTTTATCACCGAAATGGAGCAGCTCCTCGCCTACACGGAGCTGTGCAGGGGCTTCTCCTCCATCCCGGAGGAGCAGGTCTACCTGGTGATCGCCGCCATTGCCGGTTATTTGCGTTCCCGCCCGCAGATTATGACGGCCCTGGACTGGGTGCGGGTCCGGAATCTGGACCTGGGTATCAAGCAGGAACCCCAACTGCGGCGGCTGCTGGCGGGCATAGCGTTTGAGAACACCGGCATGGCGGTGCAGGATGATCCGCGTATGGAAAGCGTGGCCCAATGGATACTTTTCCTTGTGGTGAATACAACGGTGCAATTATTCAGGTTTGACCCCCCGGGGGGGGGCCTTTCACCTGAAAGTTTCAGAAAAATGTATCGGTTTGTTGCTTCCGGTCTGGAGGGCTGTAATTTTTAGTGGTTATCAAGTATTTTATGTTATTTGGCAAGAGGCGGCGCCAGGCCGCCGGGCCGCGTGTATACGGGCCCATAGTAAATGCCGGGAACCGGTATCCGGTGGCAAAACACGTTTACCGGTACGGCGAAGGAGTCATGGTATGATCCGATTTGTGAAGGGGCGCTGGAGGAAAGTTTCCGGGCCCGGCGGCGGGGACCGGTTCAAAACGGCGGTTCTTGTGTGCGTGTTGACGGCGGCTTCGGCGGCGGGAGCCTTCGCCCAGGCCGGCGCGGCTCAGGGCGGCCCCCAGGCCGGAAGGCGTATCACCGTGGACGAGGCGGTGGATATGGCGATCCGTAACAATCTTGAGCTGGAGTCCCAGCGTATTTCCACCGAGGCGGCCCGCCGGGCTTCCTCCCTGAGCTGGAACCGCTTTCTTCCGACGTTGCAGGTCGGGGCGGGCTTGCAGCGCAGTAACTATGAACAGACCGTAACGATGGGCCCCATTACCGCGGCTCTTCCCCGGTGGGCGCTTTTTGGCAGCCTCCAGGCTTCCTTAAATCTCGGCGCCGCCCTGTTTGAACAGGTCAGGGCCGCCCGCCAGGAATACGAGACCGGGCTTATCAACTATGAACAGGCGAAGCTGCGGATAGAAAGGACGGTGCGGCAATCCTACTACGATATGCTTTTCATCCAGGAGCAGATAGCCCTGTCGCGGGAGAGTTTCGAGACCACCCAGCGGCAGGCGGCCATGGCGCAGACAAATTACCGGAACGGCCTTATCCCGGAAACCCAGTACCTCCAGGCCCAGGTAGCCGTGGAAAACATGAAGCCCCAGATGGAAGAGGCGGAAAGCGGTCTCCGGCTTGCCAAGGCCGCCTTTGCCAATAACCTGGGGCTTCCGGTGGATGCGGAATTCGAGCTTGTACCCCTGGACTCGGAGGTTAACTATGTCTCTCTGGAAGTGGCGGACCTGGTTTCCCGGGCGGCCTCGGGGAGTCCCACGGTGCAGGAATTGCAGCGGCAAATTATCAGCCTCCGGAGCAGCCGGACGCAGACCTTCCTTTCGTTGTACACCCCCTCCCTTGCCCTGTCCTGGAGCGCCACCGCTGCCCTGAGCGGGGATCCCTGGAAGGATAGCTGGTTTGATTCCGCCAATTGGCCGCAGCCCCTGAACGGAAATTTTTCCGTTCAACTGGGCTTTCAGCTCAACGGGCTTCTTCCCTTTACCACCCAGGGGCAGGGGCTTAGAACCCTGGACGACAACCTGAAAAAGTTGAATATAGGCCTTGCCCAGGCGGTGCGGGGGACGGAACTCCAGATTTATCAGACCGTTTCCTCCCTGGAGCAGGCCAGGCTGAGTGTCGAGGCCCAGGCGTATACGGTGGAACTGGCCCAGCGCAGTTATCGCATGACGGAACAGGCCTACCGTTCCGGTGCCAGCGAGCTTCTGGAAGTGAGGAACGCTGAGCTACAGTTGTTTCAGGCCCGTTTGAGCGTGTTGCAGCAACAATACGCCTATCTGAAAGGTCTTATCGATCTTGAATATTACACCGGGGTTCCCTTTGGCGCCCTAAGTTCCCGGGAGAGTGCGAGATGAAGAAAGTACGCCTTACCATAACTGTAACTGTTTTTACGGGAGCGGTACTGCTCATGGGTGCCACGGTGTTTTCCGGCTGTAGTTCAAAACAGCCCGAACAGGCATCCGGCGGGTTTGCCGCGCCTCCCCAGGGCGGCGCCCCCGCCGCGGGCGGCTGGGGCCCGCCCCCCTCCGGTGACGCGGGGGCCCAGGCCGCGCCCCCTTCCGGTGATGCGGGGGCCCAGGGCGGCGCTCCCGCCGCGGGCGGCTGGGGCCCGCCTCCCTCCGGTGATGCGGGGGCAGGCCAGGCGGCGCCTCCCGCCGGCGGTTTCGGCGGATTCGGCGGCTTTGAAATGCCGGCCTTTGCGGTCAATACCACCCCGGCTGTGCAGGGTCAGGTGCGGGATTACCTCGCCCTTACGGGGGACATAGTCGCCGGCTCTACGGTGGATGTGTATTCTGATACGGCAGGCAAGGTGAGCAGGGTCTATGTTTCCCTGGGAGACCGGGTTAACCGGAACCAGGCTATTGTCGAAGTCGACCCCTCCCGGCCCGGCACCACCTATATGGCCAGCGTGGTCCGCGCCCCCGTGAGCGGGACCCTGGTGGCCCTCCCCGCGATTACGGGCATGACCGTAAGCCAGCAGGTCCCCCTGGCGCGGGTTGCCGCGGGCAGCGCCCTTGAAGTAAGGGTCTATGTCGCGGAGCGCTTCATCTCCAAAATGGCGGTAAACCTGCCCTGCGAGGTTAGCCTTGACGCATATCCGGGCGAGGTATTCCAGGGCAGCGTTGCGGAACTGGCCCCCGTGGTGGACCCCGCATCCAGGACTATGGAGGTCAAGATCAATGTTTCCAACACCGGCGGACGCCTCAAATCGGGAATGTTCGCCAAGGTGAGAATATTTACGGAGATTCGGGAAAACACCGTCAAGATTCCCGCCGCCGCACTGATTGAACGCTTCGGGCAGACCTATATTTTTGTTGCCGAGCAGGACCCCATGACGCCCGGCGCCCTGATTGCCAAAATGCGGAATATCGTGCCGGGAATCAGGATTGACGATGTTCTGGAGGTCCGGCAGGGACTGGCTCCGGACGAGGATGTATTGATCAAGGGCCACGCCCAGCTTTTTGAGGGTTCCCGAATCAATGTGGTGGAGCGCGTTCCGCCCTTGAGCGCCAATTAAGGAGTGATTATGAGTTTTGTAAAAACGGTCGTATCAAGGCCGACAACGATATTCGTCTTTTTTGTACTGCTCCTCATGTTGGGGGCCTTTGCCTGGGTGAACCTCCCCCTTGATTTGACGCCGGAGATCAACCCTCCCTACCTGGTGGTCTTCACAACCTATGCGGGGGCGAGCCCCGAAGAAGTTGAGCGGGTGGCGACCCGCACGGTGGAGGCGGCGGTTTCGTCAGTGTCGGGCCTGGAGAGCATAACTTCTACCTCCTCATCAGGTTCCAGTATGGTGATGATGGAGTATACCTACGGTACCGATCTTGTGGACGCCACGAACTCTGTGCGGGACGCCCTGGACCGGATACGGAATTTCCTGCCCGATGGCGTGGATCCTCCCACGATCTTCAAGTTTAATCCTTCCATGATGCCGATCATGAGCCTTCAGCTTACGGGAAACCGTTCGCCGGAGGAACTGCGCGAATTTGCGGAAAACACCATCGTTCCCCGGCTTGAGCAGACGCCCGGCGTTGCGACGGCAAGCGTCATGGGGGGCCGGAACAAGATCATCAGGGTTGAAATTCCCCAGAGCCGCCTTGAGGCCTACAACCTTACGGTAACGGGTCTCCAGCAGATGCTGGCGGCCCAAAACCAGCAGATTGCCGCGGGCAGCATCATCGAAGGGGGGCTCACCTATATTCTTACCACCATGGGGGAATACACCTCCATTGACCAAATTAAAAATACGGTTATTTCCTACAAGGGCGGCGGTTATGTGAACGGGGTGCAGGAGCTTCCCCGGCAGGTGTACCTGAGGGACATTGCCGATATTACGGAGAGTTACCGGGACGAAACCAGTGTCGTCTATGTTAACGGTTCGCCGGCGGTTCAGCTTTCGATACAGAAACAGAGCGGTAAAAATTCTGTTCAGACCGTAAAGAGCCTCCGGGAAAAAATCGATCAGCTTGCGAAAGAACTTCCGCCGGATGTAGAAATATCCGAGCTGTTCAATACGGCGGATCAGATTGAAACTTCAATCAATCAGGTAGCCAACAGCGCCCTTACCGGGGCCATCCTTGCGATTATTGTACTTTTCGTGTTCCTTCGTTCCATCCAGCCCACCCTGATAATTGCCATCAGTATCCCCGTATCCATTGTAGTAACGCTGATGCTGATGTATTTTGCGGGGCTTACGCTGAATCTTTTGACCCTGGCCGGCCTTGTGCTGGGGGTCGGTATGCTGGTGGATAATTCCATCGTCATTTTGGAAAATATATACCATTACCGGGAAAAGGGCGCAAAACTGGGTACGGCCGCTGTTATTGGAACCCAGGAGATGATCGTCGCCATTATCGGTTCTACCTTGACCACAATCTGCGTTTTTGCGCCGCTGGTCATGTTTCAGGGCCTCCTGGAAATGGCGGGAGAACTTTTTGCGGGCCTGGCCTTTACCGTCGTTATCTCCCTGGCAGTATCCCTGCTTGTCGCCGTATTCCTCGTGCCTGTTCTGGCAAGCCACTACCTCCCCCTGGTAACCCGGAAGCAGCGGCCCCTGACCGGCGCTTTTGTCCCCCTGGATAACACTTTTGCCAAATTCTTTGCAGGCCTGGAGAATGCCTACCGGAAGGCGGTAAGCAGGGTGCTGCGCTTCCGCTGGGCGGTCATAGCGGTGCTGTTGTTGCTTCTTGCGGGCTCCATCTACATGATCCCGAAAATTGGCTGGGTTTTTATGCCACAGGAGGACGAGGATTCGGTAACGATCAATGTAATGATGCCTATCGGTACGCCCATGGCGGAGACAGAAGCGGTGCTGCACCAGCTTCAAACCCTGGTCGAGCGGGAAATCCGGGGTTACGAGACGCTGACGCTGAATGCGGGCGGCGGCGGCGGCCTTATGGCAGGGGGTTCCAATTCCGGCTCCCTGCAAATCGGCCTGCCCGACCTGAAGGATCGCATTGATACCGCTGATACGATACGCGACAAGATGCGGACGCACATGAATGAATTCCCCGGGGCGATGATCTATTTCTCCGGCGGTTCCGGCGGCATGGGTATGATGATGGGCGGAAGCGCGGTAGATATTGTGCTCCGCACCGATGACCTTGCAAAGGGGAAGCAGATTGCCGACCGCATTTCGCAGCTGCTTAGGGAACGGATTCCGGAAGTTACCGAGCCCAGGGTTGATTTAATGGATGGTCTTCCCCAGATAGAAATACAGCTTGACCGTGAACGAATGTATGCCCTGGGGCTCAGTGCGTTTACTGTCGGGAATGAGATCCGCGCTGCCGTAGACGGCATAACCGCTACCAGGTACAAGTCCGGCGGCCATGACTACGATGTAGTATTGATGCTGGCCGAAGCGGACCGGAGCACCCGTCCTGCGCTGGATCATATCTTTGTAAACAGTCAGATGACGAGCCAGCGTATTCCCCTCTCGAGTTTTGCGACCTATGTTGAGGGAACCGGCCCCATGTCGATAGCCAGGGAAAACCAGAGCCGCACGATTCATGTTACCGCGGGCGCGCAGACCGGAACCAAACTCAACGAGCTTGAAACAAAGGTCCGCGCCCTGATCACCCGGGAAATTCCCGCGGAAAACGACGTGATTATAGAAATATCCGGCGGTAACGCGGAGATGATGAAGATGATGCAGCGCTTTGTGTTGATCATCGCCGTGGCCGTGGCCCTGGTTTTTGGCATCATGGCGGCCCTCTTCGAGTCTTTCCGGGACCCCTTCATCGTTATTTTAACGATACCCCTGTCGGTGATCGGTATTGTCGCGATATATCTGATTACCGGCGATATTTTCAACATTCTCACGGCTGTGGGACTGCTCGTGCTGGTCGGTGTCATAGTCAACAATGGTATTGTCCTTGTCGACTATACCAATATGCTGCGCAAGCGGGGGCTTTCCCTCCACGATGCCTGCGTTGAAGCCGCCGGAAACCGGCTCCGCCCCATCTTGATGACCACCCTCACCACGGTGCTTGCCCTTGTGCCCATGGCCTTCTTCCCCGGTGAGGGGTCGGAAATGACCGGACCCATAGGCAAGACTGTATTCGGCGGCCTTTCCTTTGGCACCCTGATGACTCTTTTTCTTATGCCGTCGATTTATTACATCATTAACAAGCGCTCCGATGAACGGGACGCCAGGGCGGATGCCCGCCGGGAGCGGATCGCCGCGGGAATCAGCCGCAAGCAGGCAAAGCGGGCCGCCCAGGGTTATGGCCCGAATATTCCCGGTGAGACAGGCGGATCGGGACCCATAGGCGGTGTTTCCATCGCCGGTTTTGACGCGGGGGAGGCGGGCTTATGATCCGGATAGAGATTATTGCAAACCACTCGGTGGAAGAGAACATCCTGGAAGCCCTCGGCAGGGAGCAGGCCGGTAAGTTTTATACCCGGTACAGCGGTGTTTATGGTACAGGCCATTCGGGGCCCCGCATGGGCGATGCCATCTGGCCGGAAGAAAATTTTGTCCTCGTCATCTGGTGCGAGATGAATGAGGCCGAAGCCATAGAGCGGGCGGTCAATTCGGTGAAGGCCGACTACCCCAATGAGGGAATCAAACTCTTCGGGATTCCCGATCCCGCCGCGCTTAAGCTTCCGGCCCCTGATGCGCCGCCGCCGCAAGGGGAGACGGAAACAGCATCCGGAGCGGCCCCGTCTGCGGAAACCGTATCTTTGGGCGCCGCCTCGGCGGCAGATTCTTCCACCGGCGCGGAACCGGCGGCGGCAATCCCGCCCGCCCCGCCGCCTCCGCCGCCGAATTTTGGCGGGGAGAGTTTTTAGGCGGCTTTTGCGGTTCATGCTGCGGGGGTTCCCGCAGCATGAACCGCTGCCGGCATTTGCTCGTCAGGGTGAGGCATGAGGGCAAAAAATCTTTTAGCGGGTTTTCTGGTTCCGGTATTGCTGGTTTCCTGCCTCCACACGAAGACAGGCACACTGTATCAAAAGAGGCTCACGTTAAAGATAGTAACCGGAAACGCGTTGCTGCAAATTTATGGTAAAATCAATGAAAACCTTTATTATGACGCTGCTATATTCAATGATAATATAATACGCGGTCAGTTATCTGCAAATCCCGCAGTTATGGAGGGCACCGTAACCATAAATGAAGAGCTGTATCTTTCAACGGGGGAAGAATACAGCCGGTCATTGCAGCCCGCCGAGGTTGTTACGATTACCATAAGATCGACGGACAATAACGATGTCGCAGTAACGACATACCTGGACAGATGGCAAAGAAAATATACTGTAGACGGTACAAATAGATTGGGATTAACCCTTTCTTTTCAAAACAGGTAAGTCGAATCATGCCGGTGCATACCCTGCGGGTTCCGGCTCATTATCCGGGGGATACTTTGAAACAGCCTGCCGGTACAATTGACAAGGCGCGGGCAGCCCGCTATACTGCAAGGATACTTCGGGACGTAGGATAGTGGCTAATCCGCATGGTTCGGGACCATGAGATCGGCGGTTCAAATCCGCCCGTCCCGATGATTCCCGGTAATGGGCGCATTGCAAAAAGGGGGTTTGGCTGGGCCAAACCCCCTTTTTTACGGGAGCGACGGGGCTTGAACCCGCGATCTCCGGCTTGACAGGCCAGCGTGATAAACCAGCTTCACTACGCCCCCAAAGACATATCATAGTAGGCAAGTCTTTCAAAAAAGTCAAGTGCACGCGCCTGCGCACCGTGCGCCCTACGCGCCGCTTGACTAATCGCCTGAAAAAGGCTAGTCTGAACCATCGCCCAGATGGTGGAATTGGTAGACACGCTGGTTTCAGGTACCAGTGCCGTAACAAGCATGGAAGTTCGAGTCTTCTTCTGGGCAGGGATATTTGAACTCCCTGAAGCCCCGCCGAGTGAATACGAAGATAAGCGCGCGGCAGGAGGCTGAGGCGGGCCGAAACCCCGAAACACGATGTTGAGGGGCGGAGGCTTCTTCCGGGCAAAACAGGCCGTCTACGGCAGGTGGGCGGCCCTTCGTTGTCCCTCCCCCCGTTGATTTTTTCGGCGCCTCCGGTATAATAGACCTCATGCCAAGGTGGCTCAGTCGGTAGAGCGGCGCACTCGTAATGCGCAGGTCCCGGGTTCGATTCCCGGCCTTGGCTTGGATCGAATTCGTTCGTTCATAAGTGCTACACGAATACCGATTTTGCCTCAAAACTAATTAACTGTGCGTTAAGAGCGCAGGGTTTTGGGCCGGGCTTTTCTTGTTTTTCTTCGTGCGCCTCTACTTTTCCTTAAACCACAGCGGAAAAGCGGTTATAATTTCTGGCGGTTTGTAATCACACTTTGAATTGCGGGTTAAGTTTAGCGGCTGACAGGACCCCCGGTAATTTTTTAAGGCATCCTGCCATGTTAAACTTAGAATTCCTGGTGTCCGCTTGACAAGCACGGATCGTTCTGTTAGGTTTCCTTCGTGTTTTGAGATGCTGATAAGTCCGGCGGCGTAGCTCAGTTGGCAGAGCATACGGCTCATATCCGTAGAGTCATTGGTTCGATCCCAATCGCCGCTAAAGCCGGTTCACGGGTTCCGCGGGGGCGCTTTCCCGGCTTCTGCCCGGCGAGACGAATCCGGGGCGCAGGTCCTTCCGGCTACGCCAAACCGGGCGCATTCGGGATTCCCGTTAGCCGGCTGCGTAGTTATTATCACACGTTGACAGGTGCTTTGCGGCGGGGTAGACTCGCACGGTGAAAACTGAAAAACGGGCGCTCATTGTCAGCGATGGCACAGGGCCCGCCGCAGCCTTGGCGGAGAATATTGTTGCGGCCTTAGCCGGGCTGTACCACACGAGATTGGTTAGGGCGGCGGAGTTTTCCGCCACCGACCTGCTGCCCGCGGAAGTTTGTTTTTTTGGCTGCACGGCGCCCAATCCCCCCTCCTTTGCCCATTTTGCCGAGGTGCTTGGGCATATCAACCTGGCAGGGCGGCGTTGCGGGTTGTTTGCGCCCGGCTCCGGCGAGACGGCGGGCTATCTGGAAGCATTGGTCCGGGATTCGGAGATTGTGGTCCACCCCGGTATTATGACGGAGCCCGCTCCCGGCAGAGAGGAACTGCGGGCCTGGGTTCAGGATGTTTGCGGGGAGGTCTACCATGACAAAACCATTCGATCTTGATGCGCATATCAGAAAGGTACCGGATTTTCCCCGGAAGGGCGTACTCTTCTACGATATTACCAGTATATTGACCAATCCGGCGGCTTTCCGTTACTGCGTGGATGCCATGGTAGACCTATACCGGGATGAGGGGATAGATGCGGTAGCGGCCATTGAGGCGCGGGGCTTTCTCTTTGCCGGCCCCTTCGCCGTTGCCCTCGGCATCCCCCTGATTCTGGTCCGCAAGAAGGGAAAGTTGCCGGGAGAGACCCGCTCCAAAACGTATGAGCTGGAGTACGCCCAGGCGGAAGTGGAGATTCATGTCGAGGATGTGCCTAAGGGCGGGAGGATACTCCTCACGGATGATCTTATCGCCACGGGGGGAACCCTCCAGGCGGCCCGGGAGCTTATCACCGAGTGCGGCGGGATAGTTACCGGTGTCTTCGGCGTGGTGGGACTTCCCTTCCTCAACTTCAAAGCCGCTCTGGAGGGGCTTCCCATACATACCCTGATCGACTACGACTCGGAGTAGACCCCCTTGGGGCTGACGCGGCTTTGAACCGGGGCTTGGCCCTACAGGGGCCGGGGGCGAGAGTACGGGGACGGGGGGCGTTGCTGCTGAAGCCGCAAAGCGGCTTCAGCTTGGGAGTTTTGCGCAGCAAAACTCCGGGAAAAGACCGGGGCGTTGCGGGGTGTCCCCGCATTGGGGGTAGCGCCAGACCCCGGACCCGCGAAGCGGGGAGGAGGCTGGCGCGTAGGGGGCTCGGCCCCCTCCTTATACTCTTTCTTGTCCCTTCCAATTCCTCTCTTGCCCTCTTGATCGTTTTTGCTTTTTGTGCGAAACTGACCCTTCATGGGGGCTTCCGGCACCTTGGTTCCGGCGGTTTTCTTGAGATTTCCCTATACAGGTGAGGCGGGTTTTCATGTACGCACTGGTGGATTTTAAGGGGAAGCAGTACAGGGCCGAGAAGGGCGCGCTGCTCAGGGTTGACAGGATTGACGCGGAGCCCGGTTCCGCCGTGGATATAGACACGGTGCTGCTCCTCTCCGGCGACGAGGGGCAGATAACGGTGGGGGCGCCCTATGTGACGGGGGCGAAGGTTTCCGCGAAGCTGGAGGCCCACGAGAAGGGCAAGAAGATCATTGTCTTCAAGTACAAGCCCAAGAAGGATTACCGCCGCAAGCAGGGGCACCGGCAGTTCTATTCGCTTATCAGGATAGAAGACATCGCCGGGGCCTAGCAGCCTGTTGCATGGTAGAGATAGACGCGGCTGTCGATGAGGCGGGGCTGCTTGTTTCCTGCAGCGTCAACGGCCACGCCGGAGCGGGGCCCAGGGGCGGCGATGTGGTCTGCGCGGCGGTTTCGGTGCTGCTGAGGACGGCCTTCAGGGTTCTTTCGGACCGGCAGGGGATACGGCTCAGGGGCGGGGCGGAGGAGCGCGGCTCCTTCACCATGGAAACCGGCTGCGAGGCCGAGGGCAGGGCCTTCCTGGAAGCCGCCGGGGCCTTTTTGCTGGACGGCCTGGAATCGGTCGCCGGGTTGTACCCGGAATATTGTAACATGACGATACGCAGATTGAATCGGAGGAATTGATATGGCACGGAAACGGGGCGGCAGCGGCGCAAAGAACGGGCGGGATTCCAATCCCCAGTATTTGGGCGTGAAGACCTCCGCCGGGACCGCCGTCAAGGCGGGGACCATCATAGTCCGACAGCGGGGCACGAAGATTCATCCCGGCCCCCATGTGGGAACCGGCGGGGATTATACCCTCTTCGCCCTGGTGGACGGGACGGTCTCCTTTTCCCAGCGCCGGGGCCGCAAACTCGCCGGCATCATTCCCGCCGCCGAAGCCTGAGCTTGAGCCCCGGCGCGGGCCTTCCGGTTCCTTTTCCTGATCCGGCTTGACCCATGGAAAAATTTGCCGATGAAGCCCTCATAGAAGTTTCCTCAGGAAGCGGCGGTAACGGCTGCGTTGCCTTCCGGCGGGAGAAATTTGCCCCCCGGGGCGGCCCCTCAGGGGGCGACGGGGGCCGGGGCGGCGACGTGATTTTTGAGGTGCGGCGGAATCTGCGGACTCTGGCGCATCTGCGCCGCCGGGGTTTTGACGCGGAAAGCGGCAGGGACGGGGAGGGCCGGGAGCGGCATGGCCGGGATGGGGCCGATGTGGTGGTGCCGGTTCCGCCGGGAACGGTGCTCCGGGATGCCGCGACAGGGGAGCTTCTCCGGGATTTTGGGAAAGAGCCGGGGCGCTGGGTCTTCCTCTCCGGGGGAAGGGGCGGCTGGGGGAATGTTCACTTCAAGTCCCCGGTGAACCAGGCCCCCCGGAAGGCCCTGCCGGGCCAGCAGGGCGGGAGCCGCAAGCTCCGGGTGGAGCTTCAGGTGATGGCGGACCTGGGCCTGGTGGGTTTTCCCAACGCGGGGAAGAGTTCCCTCCTGGACAGGCTGACCAACGCCCGGCCCCGTATAGCGGCCTATCCCTTTACCACGAAGATTCCCAATCTGGGGGTGCTGAGCCTGGGTTCCGCCCATTACGAGGACCGCCGGGACATCGTGATTGCCGACATACCGGGCCTCATCGAGGGCGCTTCCGGCGGGGCCGGGCTGGGGATACGTTTCCTCAAGCACATTTCCCGTACCCGGGCGCTGGTCTTTCTCATCGATCTGAGCGATGAATCCTGGTCCGGGGCCTTTGATATCGTTTATAATGAACTTGAGGCCTTTTCCCCGGAGTTGATCAGAAAGAAGCGCCTCATCGTGGGGACCAAGCTCGACCTGGCGGGAACGGCGGAACGCCTCGCGGAGCTGCGGGCTATGTTCGCTCCGGAGCCGGTGCTGGGCATATCGGTTTTTTCCGGCGAGGGCCTTCCCGCCCTGGCCGCCGCCTTCTCCGCTCTTGCCGGGGAGGCTGAGGCGGCGGAGGCTGTTGGGGAAGCGGCGGCGGGGGAGCCGGTTAGGGAGGAAACGGAGGGGTGAAGCTTGCGATCCTGGGGGGGAGCTTTAATCCCGTGCACGCCGGGCATTTGTATCTGGCGGAGACGGCGCTTTCCGCGGGCTACGACCGGGTGATTCTGGTGCCCGCCTTTGTCTCCCCCTTCAAGCCCGGCGCCGGTGATTCGGCGGCCCAGGACCGGCTGGATATGCTGGCCGCGGCGCTGACCGCCAACAGCGCCCTGGCCCTGGAGGACTGCGAAATCAAACGGGAAGGCATTTCCTATACGATAGACACGATAGGGGACATCATCACGCGCTACCGGCCCGAGGGCAAGCCCGGCCTCCTCCTGGGGGACGATCTGGCCCCGGGCTTTCCCAAATGGCGCAGGGCCGGGGAAATCGCTGAAATGACGGACCTGATCGTAGCCCGGCGCACTTCGGCGGCGAAGCTAGACCTTCCCTTCCGCTGTACCTATCTGGACAACGCTATTCTGGATATTTCCTCCGCCGGGATACGCCGGAACATCCGGGCGGGCGGCCCCTGGCGCTCCCTGGTGCCCGAAGGGGTCCGGCTGATCATCGAGGAGCGGGGCCTGTACCGCGCCGAAGATCAGGCCCCCCAGGCCGGCATCCGCTCCCTCTGCGCCAGGGTGGAGACCGCCGCCCGCTCCATGCTCAACTCCGCCCGCTTCCTCCACTCCCGGGGCGCGGCCCTGGTGGCTTCGGACCTGGCCGTCCGCTTTGGCCTGGACCGGGACCTGGCCTACCTGGCCGGGATAGCCCACGATATGGCCAAGGAGCTCCCCGAGGAGGACCTCAAGCGCCTTGCCAAGCGCGACGGGGGAGGTTTTTCCAAGCTGGAGCGCAAGAAACCCTCCATGCTCCACGGCCGGGCGGCGGCCTCCCTGCTCCGGGAGAACTTCGGCCTGCGCAGCGAGGCGGTCCTGGAAGCTGTGCGGGTGCACACCTTCGGAGACCCCGGCATGGGGCCCCTGGCCAAGGTGGTCTATATCGCCGACAAGACCGAGCCGGGCCGGGTCCGGATACCCCCGGAGCTGAGGGCCTACGGGAACTATGCCGGTTTGGACGAATACTTTGTCGCGGTTCTGGAAGCGACGGTGGCCTACCTCGAATCGAAGAAGTACGAATTATCCTCCGGCACAAAACGGCTCCTCAGCGCAGAGCGCCGGAAGAAGAGCCCATGAGGACCAGACGGGACGGCGCGGGCTTCGTTCTTCTCATCCTCATCGCGGTGCTCTTTGCCGGGGCCGTGGTCTTTACCCTGACCTCTCTCAAGCAGGACCCCATAGAGGAGGCCATATCCGGGGACCGGGTGATCAACACCCTCTTTGTCCTGGAGGCGGAGGAGAAGCCCCTGGCGACTTATGTGCTGATGTACTACCCCGGCACCCGCAAGGCCGCCGTATTCAACGTTCCCGGCGAGGTGGGCCGCATACTGCGGAGCATAGACCGGGTGGACCGCATAGACCGGGTCTACGCCCCCAACCGCATTGGCCCCTACGAGCAGGAAATTGAGAACCTTCTGGGGCTGGAGCTCAACTTTTCCTGCGTCTTTACCACCGGCGCATTGGTACGCCTGGTGGACCTCCTTGAAGGGGTGGACATATTCATCCCCGGCCCGGTGGCCGTCTACGACCCCGCAAATCCCGTCTTCTTTCCCTCGGGGCTGGTCCGGCTGGACGGGGACAAGGCCCGCTCCTGGCTTAGCTACCAGCCCCCCGACGAGGATGAGGGGGAGGCGGCTTCCCGCCGGCAGCGTTTCTTTCTGGGCCTTATCAGGCGCCTGGGCCAACGGAAGGACATATTCGCCAACCCCGCCCTGGCGGGAATCTTTCACGGCCTCATCAAGACCGGCATGGATCAGCAGGCCCAGCTCAGAATCTTCGGCGATTTTGCCGGCATTGATATGGACCGGATACCCATACAATCCGTGGGGGGCACCCGGAAGGAAGTTTCCGGCCAAACCCTGCTGATCCCCTACTACGACGGCAGCCAGATCAAGGAATTTGTGCGCTATGCCCTGACCGCCCTGACCCGGCAGTCCGAGGGCGCGGGAGACGAGCGGGTCTTTACCGTGGAGGTCCTCAACGGCACCGGCACCACGGGCCTTGCCGGGCGCACTGCGGAACTGCTCCGGGGCTTCGGCTACGATGTCATTTCCATAGGAAACGCCGCCAGAAACGACTACGAAAGCACCCAGGTCATAGACCGTTCCGGCTTCCGGGAGGTGGGCGCGGCCTTTGCCGGGGTGATACGCTGCGGCAACATCAGCTTCGAGCCCCCGGCCTACGGCGAAGGGGCGGAAATGATCCTGCAGAATCCGGAGTACAAGGCGGACCTAACCCTCATAATTGGGAGAGACTTTGATGGAAGATACGTTACAGGCGGATAGGCTGGCCCGTGCCCTGGGGGAACTCCTCGCGGAACACCGGGGGCAGGACGTGGCGGTGCTGGATCTGCGGGAGATAAACGGCTGGACAGACTTCTTTGTCATCGCCACCGCGTCAAGCTCCGCCCATATGCAGGGACTCCTCAAGTTTATCCGGGACTTCGCCCGCGAAACAGGGGCGGAGATCCTGCACGGCCGCCGGAAATCGGGCATCGACGAGGACTGGAACCTCGTAGACTTCGGCTCCGTGGTGGTACACCTCATGTCCGCCAGGGCGCGGGCCTTTTACGAGCTGGAGCGTCTCTGGGGCCAGTCCTGACGGCTCCCCGCCGGTCCGGCCCGCAGCCCCTCAGTTCCCGCTGTCCCTACTCGTCGAAATCATCGTAGTCTACGCCGTCTTCGTAGTCGTAATCATCGTCCTCGTCCTCAAAGTCGTCGTCATCATCATCGTCAAAGTCATCATCGTCAAAGTCATCGTCAAAATCGTCTTCCATATCGTCAAAATCATCATCGTCGTCCACATCATCGTCATCTTCGCCATCGTCGCCGAAGAAGAGAAAAGGAAGAGGTTCAACGGTTTCTCCGCTCCAAACGGGAACCAGGGCAAGTTCTTCAGAATGCATGGCGTCCAAACGAACCATAGTCTTCTCCATTACGGTTGATTTTTTCTCTTGAAACATAAGTGAGAGTATTTTGTCTGTCAACCGGTTTCGCTTCTATATCGGCAAATTTTTTGAAAGGTAAAGGCCGCCGCGGGCTCTTTCCTGCGGATCATAAGGGCGCATCCCCGGCCTGTTCCAGGCCGGGGACCGGGCTATCCGGGGCTCCGCTATCGCTCCGGCCCCGGTGCTTCGCACCGGGTCTGCCCTTCGGGCACCCCTCCTATCCCTTGCGCGGAAGAGCCCAAAGGAACCTGTTCGCAATCTTATCTTCACCTCTTCCTTCGTATCTTTGTGGTTTCCTATTTTGCGGATTTGTATTCAGTCCGGAATTGCGGGTCAAGTCCATCTCCTTACTACCTACTTCTTACTCTCTCCTACCTCCTATCTAGTATCTGCGGAGTAACGCGCCGCGCCCGTTGACACCGGCCCGCTTTTCCTGTACAGTGAGCCCTGGCAGCTTTGCCGTCTGTTTTGAGTCGCCCTGCGGCTTGTTGAGGGAGTTTTGCTGATTTGGGCCGGGTCTGTAGGGTTGAGGCGCCGTGTAAGGTCAATGTGCATCTGGGAGTGGGGGAGCGCCGTCCTGACGGCTACCATCTTCTTGACAGTATTTTTCTTTGCCTCGATTTTGGCGACAGTCTTTTTGTCGAAGAGGGGGAGCGGGGCGGGGCGATCGAGGCGGTCCTGGAGCCGGAGGGCGGGGCGGATATTCCGGCGGCGGAGAATTTGGCCTGCCGGGCGGCGGCGCTGTTCAGGGAATCTTCCGGCTATGACCGGGCGTTGCGCATACGCATCGTCAAGCGCATACCCCTGGGCGGCGGGCTGGGGGGCGGCTCCTCCGATGCGGCGGCGGTGCTGCGGGCACTGAATCTTTTGTCGGGCGCCGCCTATTCCCGGAGGGGCCTTGCCCTCATGGCGGAGAGGCTGGGGAGCGATGTTCCCTTCTTCCTCTCCGGCGGCGCCGCCCTGGTCAGCGGCAGGGGGGAGCGGATAAGGCCCCTTCCGCCGGGGAGTCTTCTGGGGGCGTCTGGGGAGAAACCCTCGGCAAGCCCGCGGGCTTCCCCCCTGGGGTTTTTGCTGGTGAATCCCGGTTTTCCGAGTTCCACCGCGGCGGCCTTTGCCCAACTGGACGCCCACAGGGCGGGCCCCGGGGCGGGAGCGGTCAAAAGGGGCGTTTCCGTGGAAGATGCGGCTGAATCTCTCGCCGGAGACCCCGCCCGTTGGCCCTACAGCAATGATTTTTTGCCGGTTTTCCGGGCCGCGGGGGCGGCGGACGGGGTTTACGATAGGATCTTGGACGATTTGAAGGCCCAGGGAGCCGTGTTTTCGGGTCTTTCCGGGGCCGGGTCCAGTTGTTTTGGGGTTTTTCCCCATAAAGGAGCGATACTAGAAGCAGAAAACACCCTGAAAAGGCACTGGCCTTTTGTTCAACCTATGTTTTTTCTTGCGTCAATGCCTCCGCCGGTGTTACTATGTTACCAATGACAGGCGCCGAAAGGAGTATGTATGGAAATTACAGATATTCGGGTCCGTAAAGTTACCGGAGAGGGGAAGCTAAAGGCCTATGTAACAGTGACATTTGACAATTGTTTTGTGGTTCATAATGTGAAGATCATTGAGGGAAAGAGCGGCATATTCATCGCCATGCCGAGCCGCAAGACCAGGGCGGGGGAGTACAAGGATGTCGCTCACCCCATTCACCCGGATTTCCGGGCGGAGCTGCAAAAGCAGATTCTGGATCATTACGATTTCGGAAATGTGGAAGATGATCTATCGGTAGAGATATAGCCCCGGTCCTGGGATGCGCCCGGAACGGCGGGGCTGATTATTTTGGGACGTAGGCAAGTGGTAAGCCACCGGGTTTTGGCTCCGGTATGCACAGGTTCGAACCCTGTCGTCCCAGGATGGATAGGGGTTTGTTGCGCTTCGCGCATAAATATCGTATAAAAATTCACTTGTGAATTTTTATACCTTGCAAACTCCGAAGGCGGTCCGTTACTCGTAGCTTTTTTGCATGAATATGCAAAAAAGCTACGAGTGCGACAGGCTGCCAGGGGGCCGGGAAGCCGGCCTGGAAAAAGCAGCTTGAGGCCCGCTTTTTCTTTTGCATCCAAGGCTGCGGTTCCAAAATCCGACATTTTGGAACCGCCTCAAATTTAAGGTGGGGGTTAGGAGATGAGCGAGGTTGTTTTTCAGGCCCGGAAACGGACCGATTCGGGCTCGGCCGAGGCCCGGCGGCTGCGCCGCCAGGGGCGTATCCCGGCGGTTATCTATGGGGCCAAGGGCCAGTCCCAGACCATAGACCTGGACGCTGTGGAATTTGCCGGCGGGCTCAGAGGTATTTCGGAGAGCACCATCGTCAAGGTTACCATTGACAACGAGAGCCACGATGCCTTTGTCAAGGATACCCAGCGGAACATGGTGAGCGGCGGCATACTCCATGTGGATTTCTACGAGATTGATACGAATCAGATCCTCCGGGCCAGGGTGCCCCTGAATGTTTTTGGGAACCCCGTCGGGATACGCAACGGCGGCATCTTCGAGTCTCCCCTCCACGATATTGAGGTTGAGTGCCTGCCCCGGGATCTTCCCCCCCGGATCAGTGTCGATGTGTCCGGCCTGGATGTGAATCAGTCGATCCACGTCCGGGACCTTGCCCTGGGCGAAGGGGTACGCCTCATTTCAGGGGGCGATCAGGTGATTGCCCTGGTCAAGTTTGCCAAGGCTGAGGAAGCCGCCGCCGTGGAAGAAACCGCCCCGGCGGAACCCGCGGATGCCAAGAAAGCCGAGGCCAAGGCTTAAGGACAACCCGGACCTGCAAAGCATGGCGGCGGCGGCGCTGGCGGATTTCCCCCGGGGCAGCCGTTTCCTCCTGGCGGTTTCCGGGGGCGCCGATTCCACGGCCATGCTGGCGGCGCTGGCCCCCGCCGCCCTGGAGCGGGGCTGGGTCCTGCGCTGCTTCCATGTGGAACACGGGATACGCCCCGCCCCTGAAAGCCGGGGGGATGCCGAGGCGGTGAAGGATCTGGCCTCCCGTTTCAAGGTCCCCTGGCGGGTCTGCCATATTCCGCCGGGGCGCATTGCCGGGGCCGCCCGGCGTTGGGGTTCCGGCATAGAGGCCGCCGCCCGGCGCTTCCGCCGCCGCGCCTGGAACCGGGAAAGGCGGCGCATAGGCGCCCGGCGTATCCTCGTGGCCCACACCCGGGACGATCTTCTTGAAAATGTGCTGATGGCCTTTCTCCGGGGGGCGGGCCCTTCGGGGCTTGCCGCCATGCCTCCCTCCAGGGGCGCTGTCGTGAGGCCCCTCCTTGGGGCGGGCCGCTCCCAGATAGAGTCCTGGCTTGCCTGCCGGGGCCTTTCCTACCGCAGAGACTCCACCAATGCCGATACCGGCCTCCTTCGTAACCGGGTGCGCCTCCTCCTCGTCCCCCAGTTGGACAGGTACTTTCCCGCGTGGCGCGGGGCCGCACTGAAGTTGGCCGAAACCCAGGGGCTTGCCGCCGGTTTTCTTGTTGAGGAGGCGGCGCGGCTCCTGCCCTGGGCGGAGGCCGGGGGGGCCCTCGCTACGGGCCGGGGGGCTTTTTTCGCGGCCCCGCCCATACTCCGGGAGGAGGCCCTCTTTCGGGGGGCGGACCTCCTGGGGGCGCGGAAGCCCCCGGCCCGTACGGAGCCGGATATTTCCCCCGGAAGGGGCGGGAGGCCCCGGCGGGAGGCGCTGCGGCGTTTTGCGGCGGGGGGCCTCAAGGCCCTGGACCTGGGACCCCTCCGGGGGGAGATTCGGGGGGAGCGGGTGGTTTTAAGCCCCCCCCCAGGCGGCGGGGAGCGGGGTTTTTCCGGCTTGATAAAAGAGCCCGGCCTCTATACCCTCATGGGGTTGACCCTTGTTGTGCGCGGGGAATCCGCCGGGCCGGACTCCGGGGCCCCGGAATCCGGGGCCGCCTTTCAGGCGGAATTGCCCCTGGTTCTGCGATCCCCCCTGCCGGGGGAAGGCGGCCCCTTGCTTGCACGGCAGCGGTTTTTGGGGTATACCGAATTCATCACCGTCTGCGATCGTCTGGGTGTGGCGGCCTTAATCGGCGTGGGGCCCGGCAAGGCGGATGTGCTGGTCCGGCGGGAAGGGGAACGCGGCGAAAACGCCGGATTTTTTACCGTGCTCATAACCCTAGGGTAGGAGCGGTCTGTCCGAGTAACCGGCTCGTGGACGGATACTGGAAGATTTCCCAAAACTCCAGTTTTGGGAAATCCTCACTATAATAAGCCGGTTCCGGGTTTATCCCGCGGTCGCGCTGTCATGCGTTGGTCATGGGGTTTCGGAGCCGGCGGCGGAAAAAAGGGCCAAGGCCTGCTTTTCTTTCATCCAATAAGTCCAGAGGTCTCTTTCAAAATGCGGTGTTTTGGAAGGGGTCATAAGCGGAAAAATGATGCAGAACGATCAGAATAACAAGCTGCCGCCCCGGCCTCCGGCCCTTCCCGGGGGAAAGAACAATCGCCTGGCCCTTCTCTTTTTCGGCCTCGTAACGGTTGTTTTTGTCCTGTTTTTTTTCAGGAACGAAACCCCCCGGTCCAGGGAGATACCCTATTCTACCTTCACCAATTACCTTGACCGGGGCGAGGTTTCTTCGGTAACCATCGTGGACGGCGCCGTGATAGAGGGCACCCTCAAGGGAAGCGGCGGCGATCTGATGCGATTCAAGACCCTGATTCCCTACCAGGATCAGACGCTGATTCCCACGCTGAGGGAAAAAGGCATCAATATTTCCGGCGCCACGGCAAGTTTTTCCCCCTGGCGCATGATTCTGCAGTTTCTCCCCTGGGTTGTCTGGTTTTTCCTGTTCTGGGTGATGTTTCGGAATATGCAGGGTTCGGGGAACAAGGCATTCCAGTTTGGCAAGAGCCGGGCCAAACGCTACCAGGATGAGGGGCAAAAGATAACCTTCGCCGATGTGGCCGGCCAGGAAGACGCCAAGTACGAGCTTCAGGAGGTGGTGGCCTTCCTCAAGTATCCCCAGAAATTCACCAAAATGGGGGCCAAGATACCCAAGGGGGTGCTCCTCGTGGGTATGCCCGGGACGGGAAAGACCCTCATGGCCCGGGCCGTGGCGGGGGAGGCGGAGGTTGCCTTCTTCCATATGTCGGGCTCCGACTTTGTGGAGATGTTTGTCGGCGTCGGGGCGAGCCGGGTCCGGGACCTCTTTGAGCAGGGCCGCCGCAGCGCCCCCTGCATCATCTTTATCGATGAGCTCGACGCGGTGGGCCGCACCAGGGGCGCCGGTTACGGCGGCGGCCACGATGAGCGGGAGCAGACCCTCAACCAGCTCCTCGTGGAGATGGACGGTTTCGATTCCAAGGACGGGGTGATAATCCTTGCCGCCACGAACCGGCCCGACGTGCTCGATCCGGCTCTCCTCAGACCGGGCCGCTTTGACCGGCAGGTGGTGGTGGCCATGCCGGACATCAAGGAGCGGGAGGCTATCCTCAAGATTCACTCCGGCAAGATTCCCCTGTCCGAGGATGTGGATCTGATCCGCATTGCCAGGGCCACCCCCGGAATGAGCGGGGCGGAGATAGCCAACCTGGTGAATGAGGCGGCCCTGTTTGCCGCCCGGAGGGATCAGGGTGCCGTGGAGATGCCCGACTTTGAGGAAGCCCGGGATAAGATAATCATGGGGGTTGCGCGGAAGACCCTGGTGGTTTCCGACAGGGAGCGGCGTATGACCGCAGTCCACGAGGCGGGCCACGCCCTGCTTCACTACTTCCTCAAGCATTCCGATCCCCTCCACAAAGTAACCATCGTGCCCCATGGCCGCGCTCTGGGCATGGCCATGTCCCTGCCGGAGGAGGATAGTTACAGCCGCACGAGGGGCTGGATAGAGGACCGCATCACGATCTGCTACGGCGGCTGGGCGGCGGAGAATCTGTTCTACTCCGAAACCACCACGGGTACCAAGCAGGACCTGGAACAGGCCACCGAGATGGCCCGCCGCATGGTCTGCGAGTGGGGCATGGCGGAGGAGCTGGGGCCCGTTACCTACGGTCAGGAGGAGGAGCCCATCTTCCTGGGCAAGGAGATAGCCCGGCACAAGGATTACTCCGAGGAAACCGCCCGGCTCATCGATCAGGCCGTCAAGCGTATCCTTGACGCGGGGCGCGGGAACGCGGAGCGCATCCTTGCGGAGAACCGGGGCAAGCTGGAAACCCTGGCGGATGCCCTGCTGCAGCGGGAAACCCTGACGGATGACGAGGTCCGCTCCCTCCTGGGGCTTCCCCCCCGGGAGCAGGGCGGCGGATGACCGGATCTGACACGGCCCGCCGCTTCCTGCTGATAGGCATTGCGGCGGTTCTTTGCCCCCACTTTGCCGCGGCCCAGGCCGGGGATGAACGCGGCAGGACCTCCGGTGAGGCGGCCATAGCGGAGCGTTACCTGATCTGGGCGGAGGAAGCCCTGGCGGAGGGCCGTTGGGAGCAGGCGGAAGCCGCCCTGGAGCGGGCCCAGGACTACGGGGCCGTGTCTTCGGACCTCTCCTGCGCCCTGGCCCTGGCGCGTCTCCTCCTCCGCAGGCCGGCGGCGGCGGTGCTGGAGGCCGCCCGGAGGGGCCTGGAAACCCGGCGCTGGAACCGTTACACCGAGGCCGCGGCCCGTCTCATCGAGGCGGAGACCTTGATACGCCTCCGCTCCTGGGAGGCCGCCCTGCGGAGCCTCTCCGGGGTTCCCGCCGTCCCGCCCGCCTGGCTTGCCGGGCCGGCAGCCCTCGAAACCCCCTACGCGCTGAGACTCCGGGCCCTCCTCGGCATGGGCAACTACCCCCGGTTCCGGGAGGAAATGGCCCTGGCGCTGGAACTTTACCCCCAGGACCCCCGGCCTGCGGCCATTTTCTTTGAGTACGCCGCCGGGAAGCCCTCCCCCGAAGCGGGCCCCCATGGGGAATCGCTCCCCGTGGAGGAGGATCACGCCCTGCTGGACACCATCCTGAAACGGCTCCCCCTCTTGGCGGAGCGGGACCCGGAGCTGATCCGGCGGGCCGTTCCCTTCATCCGCGACACCGAAGAGGCCCGGCGGCTCCTGGGGGCCTACCGGGCGCAGGGCGGGGAAGATCCCGCCGCCCTTCCGGCGGCCCTCAACCTGGGCCTTCTGGACGATGAGACCGCCCTGGCGGAGTTCTTTTCCCCCGCCGGGCTCCCCTCCGGGGAAGAGACGCCGGAATTCGATGCGGCGCTGATCAATGCCCTGTGGGGGCTCCTCCGCCGGGAGCAGGGCAGGGAAGCTTTCAGGCGGCGCTTGAGGGGCCTCACCGGGGTGATTACGGAGGATAGGGACCGGGACGGCTACCCCGAATCCCGGACCAGTTACCGGGGCGGGGAAATTACGGCCTGGAGCCTGGACGCGGATCAGGACGGCCTTGCGGAGTGGGAATGTACCTTTGCCGCGGGGATCCCGGTAGGGGCCTCGGTGTATCAGGCCCCGGAGGGCGGCCCGGCTCAGGCAGGCCCGATCCGGGCAAGCCCGCTTCGGGCAGAACTGCGCTGGGAGCGTTACCCCTGGCTGCGGGAGGCCCTCCTGGAGGGGGTAACTTACCGCTACCGGGCCCTGGAGTTTGCCCTTTCGCCCCTGGAGTTTACCGAGCTGGGCGGGCCTGAGGGCCTCCTCTACCCCCGGAGCGAATTACCGGGCCGCCTGAGCCGGCGCGCCCTGGTGAGCGCGGCGGAATCCCTGGAACGGCCCTCCCCTGAATTTTCAGGCGGCATCGAGCGGATTCAACTTTCCAGGGGCATTCCCCTCATCGGGGCGGAACTGGCGGGGGGCCGCATCGTGTCACTGACGGAGTACCAGGCGGGCCGGAAGCGGCTTCAGCGCATAGACCTGGACCTGGACGGCCGCATGGAAACGATCCGCCGTTTCCGCCGGGAAAGCCCCCCCAGGGCGGGCCGGGAGGAATCCTTTCCCTTTGAGCATATTCCGGTGATCGAGTCCCAGGAGAGCGACTGGGACGGGGACGGTATTTTTGAAACCGGGGAGTTGTACCGCGCCGATGGAACCGTCGAACGTTCCTGGGATTTCGATCTGGACGGCATAAGAGAGTATACTGAAAGCAGCGATGAATAAAATTCTGTTTTGTCTCACCCTGGGCCTTGCCTCCCTTGTTTCCTCCTGCGCCAGCGGCGGCAGCGCGGAGAGCCGCCTGCTTCCGCTGAGGTCCGCCGTTGAGGTGCGCCTGGCCGATATTGAGCGGCTTTCCGTAGAGGACCCCGCCAGGGCCATACATCTCATCGGCGTCTGCCGGAACCGCTACGGCCCCGGCTCGGCTTCGCCGGATTTGGCCTTTTTCGGGCAGTTGCCGGCCCTGGAGTCTCAGGCGCTGGATAATCTCAAGGCCGCCCAGTCCGCCGCCATAGAAGAGATGCGCTGGGATGACGCCGCTTCCTGCGCCCGCTCCCTGGCCGCCTTGGGCGTCTCCGTGGCCAGTACGGGCATGGAGCCGGACCTGATCCTCGCCGGCGCGAAGGAGCAGCTTGCCCAGGGGAACGATCTTGCGGCCTTCCTCGGGGCTGTCCGCTCCCACGCCGCGAAGCCCCTCTCCAGGGAGGACGCTCTGCTCTTTCTGGAAAGGGCCGCCGGGGTGGGGCAGCGGCGGACGGCGTTCTTCTTCCTCCAGGCCCTTATCGCCGCGGGCGGTACTGCGGATAAGGCCCTGCGGGAGTACGCCGAGGGCCGGGACTCCCCCGATGTCATGATAGGCGGCGTGGCCACGGTCCTCGTGGACCGGGGTTACCGCATAGAGCGGGGCATGGGGCTTCCCGACCGGGTGCTGGGTTCCGCCTTCTTTGTGGACGCATCAGGGCTGCTGATCACCAACTATCATGTCATTTCCAGTGAGGTGGACCCCTCCTACGAGGGTTTTTCCCGGATGTATATACGCATGGGGGATTCCGCGAGCCCCCGCATTCCCGCCAGGGTTCTGGGCTGGGATCAGGCCATGGACCTTGCGCTGATCAAGGCGGAGCTAAGGCCGGACTATGTTTTTTCCGTGGTGGACCGGGTCCTTCCCCGGGTGGGCGACACGGTAAACGCCATTGGCTCCCCGGTGGGCCTTGAGAAGACGGTAACCCGGGGCATCGTGTCCGCCACGGGGCGGCGGTTCCTTCAAGTGGGGGATGTGATACAGATAGACGCTGCGGTGAATCAGGGTAATTCCGGGGGCCCCGTGGTGGACATGGACGGGCGCCTCGTGGGTATCGTTTTTGCGGGGATTGCGCAGTACCAAGGCCTCAACTTTGCCGTTCCCGCGGAGCGGCTTGCAGCGGCCCTGCCGGCCATGCTCCGGGGGGGCAGGGCGCAGCGCCCCTGGCTGGGCCTGACCCTGGCGGAAACCGTGCAGGGGGCGGAGATCGTCTATGTGGTTCCCGGCACCCCTGCGGCGGAGCAGCAGATTCCCGAAGGCGCCCTGATCCGCAGGATCAACGGCGTGGAGATTAGCGCCCCCCAGGGTGCCCTGATCCCGGCCCTTCAGGACAGCCTCTTTTCGGGCCGCCCCGGAGAGTTGGTCTCCCTGGAAACCGCCTCCGGGGAGCGCCGGGTGCTTATTACCGCCGCCCGGCCCGATGTGCCCCTGGCCGCCGCGGCAAGGATGGACACCCGTGAACGGCTCGCCGCGCCCCTCTTTGGCATGATCCTTTCGCCCTCTCCGGGGGGCGGCGTCTTTTCCAGGACCTACCAGGTGAGGAAGGTGGTCCGGGGCTCCGTGGCCGATGAGATGGGGCTCTCCGAGCAGGACCCCATAACCATACGCGCCTTCCGGGTCATGGAGAAAGACGGTTACGCCCTGCTGGACATTAACGTCAAGAAGCGCCGCATGGGCTTCCTGGAAACGACGATGCGGCTTCCCGCCGCCCTGGATTCCCCGGACACGCTGTAGGAAGGAGGATTGAGGAGTTAGAAGAGAAAGAATAGAAGAAGGGGGCCGGGGGGACGCCGGTGTCGTTTTGCGCTTGCGGAGGGTGCCTGTCCGTCCGTCCAGGGCTAGCGCATATAATTTTTGGTTACCGCGAAATCACAAAAACCGAAGAATTTTAACCACAAAGGAACACAAAGGCGCACTTTCCCGCTATGGAACTAAGGAAAAGTAGACCTCACTTTTCCGCTACGGGTTAAGGAAAAGTAGACTTTTCGCCTGAAATCGTAGCTTCTTCCACCCTAAACCCGCGAATTACGGGGATTCTT